>WGBL01000415.1 GCA_015494375.1 Hyphomicrobiales bacterium
CTCCCAAACCTGGCTTGCGCCCATTGGCTTCTATTTGCCCCTTAGCGCCTGACCGAAGGCGATTCGACGGGCAGCCCATTCCCACGCCAAGTGATGTAGAGCTCGAGCGCCATATATTCATCGGAACCGTAAGGGAATGGCGTGGACCGAATGAGCTTATTGCAGCCCCTGAAGCGACGGTGGGTGGAGCCGAGAGTGCCCCATTTGAGGCGGTAAACGGGAAAGCCATTGAGGTGCCCCTGGCTCAGGAGGTCTGAACGAAGGCGGCTGCCATACTTGTATTCGTGGCAGTGGGCGCACGACAGATTGAGTTGACCGCGCCGTTTGTAAAAGAATTCCCGGCCCCGTTCGAACCATGGCCGCGCAGGACCCGAGACGGTCACATTCACCGGCAGGCCGCGCGAAAAATGCTTGACATAGGCGGTCATCGACAGGAGTTCACGCGACTCCCATTTCCAGGGCTCGGCTCCCTGATTCTTTCTCTGGCAATTCTGGATCCGCTGCTCGATGTTGATCACACGGCCGAGCTTCTTGTCATAGGCCGGATAGCGGGCGCCGACGCCGCGCATCGTCTCCTCGGCATTTCCATGGCAGTCGCTGCATGCCTTGTTGGTGCTGCCTTGGGGGGTGGTCCAGAGCTGGGCGCCCTGCTCGACCCAAAGAAAGCCCGGGTTGTCAAAGTCGTCGTCTTGCAGCGCCCGCGTCTCGACATTGGCGAAATAATAGCCCGATATCAGCTCGCGCAGGGGATTGTTGGGGTCCTGCGGGCGAATGGACTGGCGGCCTTGTGAGAGCGCTGCTCCGCTCAACAGCGCCAAAGCAACCGCGCCAGTTACGCAAGACAAGGTCAGTCGCTTCATTGCATTTCGTCCTCGCTTTGTGATCCAACCTCAGCCAAGGGCGAGAGCTCGTGGTCGAGCCGACGTGAATTCAAGGGCCGCCCGATTGCTCGACCCGCCCTATTACTCGTGTCCAAGTTTCATGGATTGCGAGCCGCCACCAAACGAACAATCCCAGTACCGACGACCCATGCCAAGGCCCCGCCGCACCGCTCAGTTGAGTTGCAAGAGGAAGGCAATCACATCCTCGACCTCCTGGGCTGTCAGAATCGTCTTGCCCTTGAACTTGTCCAAGACTCGATGCATCCCCTCCTTTGCATAAAAGGCGGGCATGGGGGTGTTGGGAAAATAGGCGCGCGCATCAACAATCAACTGCCGCAACTGTGCCTCGGTATAGCGTCGTGCAACACCATCGAGCGAAGGGCCCACGTCGCCATGATAAGGCGCATCGCTCAAAAGCCCGATCCGGTGGCAGGCAAGACAATTGCCCTTTTTGCGATTGACAATTACGGCGCGGCCCGCCTGCGGGTCGCCACGACCGCCCGTGAGCGACTGGGCGATGCCGGGCCGGACATTGTTGGTGGTCGCGGCTGGTGGCAGACCGATCTGCTGGAAATAGCCGGTTGTCTTGCGTTTGCAGGCGCAGGCGTAGCCAAGGTTCATGGTCAAAAGAATGGCGCCTGCGCCCATCAGAGCACTGAGAGCGAGCAGCCAGCGTCTGGGTTTCATGAGTCGATTCCCTGGTCTCATTGACGATTCCGATCACGCACCTCGTATCGAGGGCCACAGCACGGCCTGTGCGACCGGCATGGGCCATCCGCTCAGCCCGTGCGGGCGAGCCGCTTTAACAGATTCTCGATCTTGACTTTGGCCGAGCCGAGCCCGCCCTCAATCGCCTTGCGATAGAGCTCGAGCGCGCGCTCAGGATCCGGGGCGGCATTGGCGCCGGGGATGCGATCGAGATAATTGGGATCGAACGAGCGGCCATAGGCCAGATAGGCTCTGGCCAGACCGGAGATGGTGGCCTCTTTGAACAACCTGCGGGCCCCGACAATATCGCCCTTGCGCATCAGGACATTGCCGCGGCGAATGAGTTCACGTCCGCGAAGCTCGAGCTGGCTGGGGCGTGCGGCCCCGCCTCCCGTTGCTGGCGCGCCACCCAGCGATGGCGCACTCGCTCGCGAAGGGGCGCTGGCCGGATTGGCGGTGGCGGCCCGGCGCAGGCGCTCGGCGATGGCCTGACGAATGGCGTAATCGTCGGGGAGGACACCGAACTCTTCGTCTTCGTCGTCCTCATCGTCGATCGCTGAGTCCTGGGCATCGCCCGTCGATGCCGCATTCTGCGGCGCGCCGAGCGTTGCCGCTTGCCCCGGTCGGGTGGCGTTGCCGAGGGCGCGATCGGGCGCCACGGCCGCGAGGGTCTGGTTGCCCGCAGCCGGCGTTGCGGGGACGGGCGGTGGCGGCTGTGTGGTCACGACCGTGCCTGGAAGGCGCGCACCTGCCGCTCCCGGGGCGCCATTGGAGGTGCCTGGAGAGGCTCCTGGGCCGTTGGCGAGCGAGCCGCTCAGCCCCTCATCGATAAAGCCGGGGGGCGGCTCTTCAAGCGCATCGGCGCCACCGTTCGGGATCTCGTCGGGATAGACAACGGCAGCGCCCGTCGTTGCGCCCACCCCGGGGCTCACATCGGTCTGGCTGCCCGCAGCACCGGCCGAGGCAATCACACGTTCTGTGGATCCCGTGGGCACACCTCTTGTTGCCCCCGCCGTCGCTCCTGTTATTGCCGCTGATGGCGCTGGTGCCACGAGAGGTGGCGGTGAAACATCGACCTGAAAGCGCACCGTGGCCGAGACGGCACGCGAGAAGTCGGCATCGAACGCCTGGGCTGCAATCTCGCTGCGGCCGCTGTAGTTCGGCGCGGCGGTGAGGGTGAGTGTGGGGATGGCCGAGGCCGGCACGAGCCAGCTTCCGGCCTGCACCTTGAAACCGGCGCTCAGACGCAGGGCGTCGTGGACGCCCACAAAATGTACAAGCTCGGCGCGGGAGCGGTCGGCACCGGCGAATGCGATATTGAGAGGGATGGGTTGGCCGGCGATGCCTCTTGCATTGCCGACAATGAGGCGTACGGGATATGTCGATGGCTGCACTGGCGTGCCAGTTGTCGTCGGGCGCGCACCACCAATACCCATGGCGCCTGGAGAGATCTGGTCGTTGATGCTCGCCACGCTCCCCCGATCGCCATTGGCGCCATTGAAATAAGCCGCAAGGATGCCCACCAGTGTGCCCCCGGTAAGCAGACCCGCCAGAAGCAGGATCAATTTGCCACGGCTCATCCAGCGGGATTGCTCGTCAAACCCGGCCATGGCTGCATGCATGGGGGCCACCTCGGAGCCCGCACGCAAATCCGGCGTCGTCGTCGTTGTGCGGGGGTCGGGCGGCAGTCCGTCGTGGGTGAGCGGCATATCGGCGATCCCGTCGCCGGTTGGCCACATGTCGGCCATGCCCGCGGTGCTGCCGCTGCGCTCGGCGTCGATCTTGCCGAGGATTGCCTGCAACTCCTCCTCCGACCGCTTGAGGGCCCATTCAAGCTCACTCGTGCTCGCAAGCTCGTCGCCAGGTGCGCCGCCAGGTGCGCCGCCTGGTGCGCTTGACTCGGCTTGTGTTGCTTGCGATGCGCCCTCGCGTGCACCGCCCTGAGCGGCCTGCAACGGCTCGTCTTGTGGGACGGGTTGTGGAGCAGCCTGGGGCTCGCCCGCGCCGACCTGGCCGGCGTCATCCCTCACGGAGCGGCGGGCGAGCGGCTCCGTAGCTGGCGGATCGGTGAGCTCGGGATCGGCAACGGCGCGTATGGGATCCGTGTCCCCAACTTCAGGGTCGGAGGGTGGCTTTGTCGCCAGCTCTTCAATGCGTGCGCGCAAGGTATCGTCGCGCTTATCCGTCTCTGGCTCTCGATCGAAAATGGCTTCGGGATCTTCGGGGGGATCTTCGGGAACCGGCTGCGGGCTCTGCGTTCCTTGCCCCGGGACGCGCTGGCCCTCCTGGCCCTGCCGACTTTGACCACCGCCTGTGCTGGTCGGCATTCCACTGACAGCAGAGAGCGTCCTCAGAACCTCATCAAGGGCATCACCGCCACCGCCTGTGGCGGCCGCCGAGAGCCCCCCTTCGGCGTCTTGAGTGCCAACGGTGCCAGCCGCATCCGCACTGTCGGGCGCCGCTTCGCGCGTTTCCCGCCGGCGTCGTTCCAGTTTCTCGGCGGGGACGACGTTATCCTCGACCTCTAGAGCTTCTCTGCGCCGCATCTGACGACGTTTGGACATTCCTTACTCCCAACATGCACACAATCGGTCGTCCGCACGGTTTGCGTCAATAACACCTTCAACTGACGCGGTCTTCTGCTGCCTTCTGTTTGCCGTCCCCTTTTGCTGGTGCGCTCGTGGGCTTCTGTTTTGTCTAACTGTCGATTCGGCCCATCTCTTTATTCTTATAGATTTATTGTTATTCTTATAGGTTCATCGTCTTATTGTTTAGGTTCATCGTCTTATTGTTTGGGCGCCAATGTGGCGTTCAGCTCGTTGCGGCCTTTTGTATCGTGC
>WGBL01000416.1 GCA_015494375.1 Hyphomicrobiales bacterium
ACACAGCGCCGAACCAAGACACGCCCCGCCTGCGCCCCCGCGTTGCACTGCGCCCCGCGTCGAAGCGTCACCGGTCGACCACGCTCACGACGCCCCCAGTGAACTGGCACCGAGACGTCGCCCATGAGCACCCATGAGAACATGAGCACCCATGAGAACATGAGCACCCATGAGAACATGAGCACCCATGAGAACATGAGCGCCCATGAGAAAAAGGCGGGATCGCCGCCGGCTTCTGTCGTCCGATGGCGATCCCGATCGCGCGCTTCCTCCCCAAAGCTCCCAAAGCCTGAGTTTGGGCCGAATGCCTCGATGGCACTCGGCCTTTGCGCGCTCATTTCTTGCGGCTCTTGCGGTAGCCCCTTACGGCTCCTCACATCTTCTGTAGCTTGAGGGCGGCTGCGAGCACCTTGGCCCCGAGCGCGCCCGCATCTTTCTTGTACTGCTCGAGGACGGGTGCTGCGCCCTTGCGCCATTCGGCGATCTCGGCTTCCGTCGGCGTGTACACCTTCATGCCGTGTTCCTTGGCCGCCTTGTAGGCGTCGGCCTCGATCGCAGCCATCTTGTCGCGCACGTCCTTCTCGGCGATGGCAGCCGCTTCCTCGATAATCTTCTTGTGGGCGTCCGATAGGCTCTGCCAGACCTTCTCGTTGATCACGACAATGAACTCGATGTCGGCGTGGTTGGTGGCGGTGATCGTGTCCATCACGTCCCAGAGCTTGCGTGATTTCACCGCCGAGACGCCCGTCATTCCGATATCGACCGTGCCGCGCTGATAGGCGAGGTACTGCCGCGAGCCCGACATGAGCACCGGCTTGCCGCCGACGGCCTCGACGAACTTGCCGAGGGTCTTTCCGAATACGCGCACTTTCTTGTTCTTCATGTCGGCCGGTGTTTTCACTGGGGCGCCCTTGGACAGCATGATCGCCTGGCCAAAGGCCTGCCACCAGAGGACGCGGGCGCCGGTGCCGAGGATCGCCTCATCGAGGGGTTTGCGCACAGGGCTGTCTTTGGCGGTCGCGGCGCGTACGAGCTTTTCGGAATTGAACATGAAGGGCTGATAGAAAATATCGACGGCCGGGACATCGCCGACATAGCGGGTCAAGCTCGCCACACCCATCTCGATGGCGCCGGATCCAACAGCCTGTGGCACCTGCTTGTCCTTGTAGAGCTGGGCTGAGTCAAAAATCTGAATCTCGATCTCGCCCTTCGTGCGCTCTTCAACAATTTTCTTGAAGAGGAGCAGATTCTGCCCGAGATGGTTCTTGATGGGCAGCTGCAGGGTGATGCGGAGTGTGGTTTTGGCTTCACTGGGCAGCGCCGCCACGGCCCAGACACAAAGAGCAATAACAAGTCCCAAGAACCGTCGCATTCTCATTTCCTCCCGTAAACACAAACGTACCGCTCCAAAAGGTTCTTTGCCGCTGTTTGCCACTGGTTGTGACTGGCTGTGCCTTGAGAGAGCGGGTGCGGATTCCTCTAACCGCTGGTGGCGAAACAAAACTTATTCGCGCGCGCGCCGTCTGCCCAGAATCCAGTTGTTCGACTTTGGTATAGATCGGGGCCCGCTGCGGGGGCATGGCGGAAAGTGGGTACGCTCTAATTGGGTACGCTGTAATTGGGCTCATGGCGTTTCCCACTTCTTTGACCAGCCATGTGCGTTGGCATAGCTGTGGCCTCCGGGGTAATTGAGTTGGGGCATTTGAGTTGACGTTTGCGTCAACGCTTGCTCTCTTGGCGTGGGCAGCGTTGCTGCCGACAGTCGCTGCTGCTTGTGAGTGGACGACCATGAATCTCTGGTTCCGCCTAGCCGCCTACTTGGCCGCCTACCTTGCGTTGGCGCGGCGGCGGCACCCCCTTGATCCCGTGGGTGGCGTCTCCGAGCTCTGGTTCCGGGTCTGGCCCACCGATCTCGACCTCTTCGGCCATGTCAACAATGCCCGCTATCTTTCGTTCATGGATTTCGGCCGCCTCGACATCATGCTCAGGACCGGGCTCTTGCGGGTCGTGCGGCGTCATGGCTGGATGCCCGTGGTCGCTACCCTGAGCATCCGCTTTCGCCGCGAGATGCGGCTCGGCCAGCGCTTTCGCCTGCTCACCCGCATCGCCGCCTGGCAAGAGGAAGATGTGCTTATCGAGCACCGCATCGTGCTCGAGAGCGGCCGGCACAAGGGCCAGACGGCCGCCATCGCGGTCTCAAAGGCCGGCATATATGACCGGAACGGGCGCGCATTTGTGGCCATTGCGCGGCTCATGGACGAGCTCGGTGTTCAGGCCGAGGCGCCCGCAATGACGCCCGAACTTGAGGCCATGCTCGCAGCCGGCGAGGCGCTGAGGAGCTTGGCGCAGCAAGAGCTGCCGCCTGCCTGACCGCGCGCCCTGGCGGCCGAGCCGTTGCCCACCTTCACTAATCCGCCCGACGCCAGCAGCAATGTTGCCACTGCCTCTTCCGCCATTCAGCCTCCGTTCACATTGGCTGGTTTTCTCTCAAAAGAGGCTATTGGGAGTTGAGACAATGCGCAAAAGGACAACACTTGTTCCGGCTTTGATCTTGAGCCTTTCCGTTATGGTCTTTGCTGGCATACCCGCCTTTGCGATGCCGCTCTCGGTCAAGAGCCTCGGTGTCCGCTCCACACACACAGTTGGCGAGCCCCGCTTGACCCTCGTGCATGGCCGGCATTGCAAGCGCAAGCGGGGCTGGACCTGGCGCGGCTATGTCCGCCACAGCCACAAGAAGGATTGCCTGAGGCTCGAGCGGCTGCGCCGCGCCCGCGAACGGGCCCGATATCGCGATCGCTACCGGGACGACTATTATGACGAAGACTATTACGACGACTACGCCGACTATTACGAGGATTACGACCCCTATGCGGACGAGCGCTACTATGGCGACTGGTATTACGGCGAGGACGGCTATTACTACTACCGACCCCGACACCGCTCTTCGCGCCGCTGAGCGCATGACGATGTGACTTCGTGACTCTGTGACTTCGTGCTTTGCGCTATTCCCACTCGATGGTGCCGGGTGGTTTTGAGGTGATGTCGTAGACCACGCGGTTGATGCCGCGCACCTCATTGATGATGCGATTGGCCACGCGCCCGAGAAAGTTTTGCTCGAAAGGGTAGTAGTCAGCCGTCATGCCGTCGCTCGAAGTGACGGCGCGGAGCGCGCAAACATACTCGTAGGTGCGGGCATCCCCCATCACGCCCACCGTCTGGACGGGCAGGAGAACGGCAAACGCCTGCCAGATTGCGTCATAAAGCCCCGCCTTGCGGATCTCCTCGAGATAGATGGCATCGGCGCGGCGCAGGATTTCCAGCTTCTCGCGTGTGACGCCACCGGGCAACCGGATAGCAAGCCCCGGGCCAGGGAACGGGTGGCGGCCGACGAAGGCTTCCGGCAGCCCCAGCTCGCGGCCGAGTGCGCGCACCTCGTCCTTGAAGAGCTCGCGCAAGGGCTCGACGAGCTCGAGATTCATGCGCTCGGGCAGACCGCCCACGTTGTGGTGCGACTTGATGGTGACCGAGGGCCCGCCCGTGAACGAGACACTCTCGATGACGTCCGGATAGAGCGTGCCCTGAGCAAGGAATTTGACGCCACCGAGCTTTTTCGCTTCGGCTTCGAAAACGTCAATGAAGAGCCCGCCGATGATCTTGCGCTTTTTCTCCGGGTCGGCGACGCCCGCAAGGGCGCTCAGGAATTGCGCGCTCGCGTCCACATGGATGAGCGGGATGTTGTAGCTGCCGCGAAAGAGCGCCACCACCTCCTCGGCCTCATTGGCGCGCATAAGCCCGTGGTCGACAAAGATGCAATGGAGCTGATCGCCGATGGCCTCGTGGATGAGAACGGCGGTGACGGCCGAGTCGACACCGCCCGAGAGCCCGCAGACGACGTGTGCCGTACCCACCTGGGCGCGGATTCTGGCGATCGCCGTCTCGCGAAAGGCGGCCATGGTCCAGGTGCCCTTGCAGCCTGCGATGCGGCGGACGAAGTTCTCGATGATCTCGGCACCGCGCGGCGTGTGCACCACCTCGGGGTGGAACTGGACGCCATAATAGCGCCGTGCCTCATCGGCGATGGCGGCAAAGGGCGCACCTTCCGAGACGGCGATGGCGCGAAAGCCCTCGGGCAGGCTTTCGACGCGGTCGCCATGGCTCATCCAGACCTCGTCGCGATCGCCCACCTGCCAGACGCCTTCAAAGAGCGGCGAGGCGGCCACCACCTCAATCTCGGCGCGGCCGAACTCGCGCGCCTCGGCCTCGGCCACACGGCCGCCCAACTGCGCAACCATCGTCTGCTGGCCATAGCAGATGCCGAGGATGGGAAGGCGCGAGGCGAAGAGGGCCTCGCTTGCCCGCGGGGTGTCGGCCTGGTGCACGCTCTGCGGCCCGCCCGAGAGGATGATCGCCTTCGGGCCAAGGCGCGCGAGCCCCTCCTCGGCCTTCGAATAGGGCACGATCTCGGAGTAGACGCCCGCCTCGCGCACACGCCGAGCGATGAGCTGCGTCACCTGACTGCCGAAATCGACGATCAGGACGGACTCGTTGGTGCTGGCCTGGGGGTCTGCTTCACTCATGAGGCCTTGCTAGCCCAAGGCAGGTGCTTCGGCAATCGCCGTTGGCCAGTGCGAGAACCGAATCTGTTGATGGCTGCCGCCAACCGTTAGGGTCGCGTCCCGTCCCTTTTCTCCGCCTCGGCAAAGACGAGAATGCGGCGCACAACCTCGCCGTTCATGACAAGGGCGACGACGGCAAGGGTCGCGAGCGGCAAGTTGGCCATGGCACCAAGGGCGATCAGGAAAACGCGCACATCTCGCCCCATACGAAAAACCTGATGGCGGGCGCCTTTTTCGTCGCCACCGCTGACATCGCCCCCCTCCTGCAACCGACGGGCCATCAGGCCATCGTATTTGTCGGCGGTATAGCTGTTGACGAAAGAGCCGATGATGGCGGCAAAGCCGATCAGGAGGGCGAGCGCGCCGTTTGCGCTTGCTGCACCCGCTCCTGGCACCAGCGATGCCTGCCAGGCGTGCCAGGTGAGGCCAAAGAGCAAGAGCCCGTCGGCATAGCGATCGAGCACGGCATCGAGCCAGCCACCGAATGCGCTCTTCATGTACTTGAGCCGGGCGACCTCCCCATCACACCCATCGATGATCGAGGCGACTTGCGCGAGGATGCCGCCCGCCGCAAGGGCGCCCCAGCCGGGCAGCGCCATAAGAAACGCGGCGACAAACGAGAGCGCGAACGAGCCGAGCGTGATCTGGTTGGGTGTGATCGGCCATTTGGCGAGCCGGCGTGAGATGGCGCGCGAAAGGGGCCGATTGAGATGGCGCGCAACGGGCCCGTCGTGGGGCTTGCCGTCCTCACTCGCCATCAGCCGCCGCTCGGCCTCACGCAAGGCCGCCGGTGTGTCGACGTCAAGCCACTGGGCCCCCGTCACGTCGGCCGCCAGCGCCCGGTCGTTCTCAATCAGCACCGCCATGGCATCGGAAAGCCCATGCCCGCCACGCCTGGCGGCCTCTTCGAGCGCGGCGAAAAGGCCGCGCGTACAAAGGAACAGCCCCGTATCGACGGCCTCCCAGTCGGCGATCTCCTTGCCGATGGCGGCCAGCCGGAACGCGTCGGGCGCTTCTCTGAGGCGCACTTTGGTGGCATCAGGCTCATCGAAGAGCGCCGCCCGGTTGCGATCAACAGCAAGCCGCACCGCGCCTTCCGGCACTCCCTGCGTTGCAAGCGCCCTCGCCAGTCGCGGCGAGATGAGATGATCCACCATGGCGAGGAAGAACGGCTCATCCGCCTCGCTCACGAAGGGCGCGGCGGCAAGGGCGCTCGTACCATTGCCGCGCCGCCAATCAGGAGCACGGGCAAAGGTCATCTCAAAGCCCCAGCGCGCGCCAATCTCGCGGAAATGCTGCTCGACCACATCCGCCTCATGGCCGAGCGTCACCACGAAGCGTGAGATGCCGAGCTCGAAATGAAAGAGCGCCAGCGTGCGCTCGGCAAGGGTGAGCCCAAGCACCGGTGTGAGTGGTTTCGGCTGCCCGGCGGCGCCAAAGAGCCGTGAGCCCTCGCCGGCCGCAAGGATCACGGCAAGGCGCGGAATTGTGGGTGGCGCGGCGGGCTCTTCGACAGGTCCTCGCGCCGCTTGCGAGATGTTTCGGGACTGAGCGCTGTGCCGTTCCGCCATCACCGATCCAGTTCCTCCACGATTGCCTGCAAGAGCGCCGGTGTGGCGGCCGCGATGAGACTGCGGCGATCGAGCAGGTCGCGCACAGGTGCCAGAGGGGCACCATCGGGCGAAGCCACGACGCCACCCGCCTCGCGAACAAGAAAGGCTGCGGCAAGCCAGCTCTCGGGCGTCAGGCGATCACGCAAGTCGATATGAGCGTCAAGCGCGCCGGTTGCGACCAGTGCCAGTGCGCGCGAGGCACAGCCATAGCTGCGCACGCCGCGCGCCAGCCGCAAGGTCCGTGCAAGAGGGCCCGCGGGCTCATGGTGATTGAGTTCCACACTCACCATGGCACGGCTGAGCCGTGCTGTGTCTCGTGTGGCAAGCGCGTGCCGCGCTTCCGCCGTTGTCTTATCGGCCGTTCTCTGCTTGGCCGATGTCCCACCGCTCGCTCGTTTGTGCGCACTTGCCCATGCGCCTTCACCGGCAACGCCCAGGAGAGCAGGCGCGCCGTCGGTCGGCGCGACGATCGCGGCAACGACATGCTCAGCGCCAAGTGGTGCATCCCACGGGAGCACCGCGCAACTGAAGGCTGACAGCGGCAATCCGCGTCCCCAGTTGTCAGAACCGTCAACGGGATCACAGATGAATTGCCATTGCGGCGGGCCGGGGCCGACCTCCCGGGGCGCCCCTTCCTCGGACAAGAGGAGGCCGCTGACGCCGGCCTCTTCAAGCCCCGCAACCACCGCCTCATGCGCTGCGCGATCAAAGCTCCGGACGTGATCCCCCTTGGCATTGCGGGTCGGGGGCAGATCATCCGCCCCCTCCGCGTGCTTGCCCGGGCTCTCGTCCAGCGTGGCGAGAACCTTGCCCGCGAGCGCGGTGAGGATTTGCGCCCAACTGGGGGCCGCGCCTGCTAGGGGCGGCGCGGCTAGGCCGGGCTCGCTCATTCGGCGGCCGTCAGGTGCACGCCGTCACTCGCAACGGGCCGCGCCTTTACGGGCGCAGCGTCTTCACCCGCAATGAACGCCTCGAGGAGCTCGCGCGCCTCGCTATCGCGCATCTGCTTGGGCGGCGTCTTCATATAGTAGGCGCTCGCGGCAAGCACCGGCCCCGCCAGCTCGCGTTCACGCGCAATCTGCGCACAGCGAATGGCATCGATCACCACCCCGGCGCTGTTGGGCGAGTCCTGGACCGAAAGCCTGAGCTCGAGCTCGATGGGCGCACCGCCAAAGCCGCGCCCCTCCATGCGGATGAACGCAATCTTGTTGTCGCCCTGCCAGGGCACATAGTCCGAGGGACCGATGTGGATGTTGCGCGGCGCAAGGGGCGTGTCGAGCTGCGACTGCACCGAGCCCGTCTTCGACTTCTTTTTCGACTTCAGCCGATCGAGCGCCAGCATGTTCAGGAAGTCGGTGTTGCCGCCGGTGTTCAATTGATAGGTGCGGTCGAGCGTATAGCCGCGATCGGCGAAAAGGCGGGTCAATGCACGGTGCACGATGGTGGCGCCCACCTGGCTCTTGATGTCGTCGCCCACGATGGGCACGCCCGCCTCGCGGAACCGCCCTGCCCAGGCAGGGTCAGACGCAATGAACACCGGCACGCAATTCACCATTGCCACCCCGGCCTCAAGACAGGCCTCGGCGAAGTGCTGGACGGCCCGCTCCGAGCCAACCGGCAGATAGCACACCAGCACCTCGGCGCCCGTCTCCTCGAGCACCTCGGCGACATCGACCGGCTCGGCATCGGCGAGGCGGAAGGCCTCGTCTGCATCGTAATCCGCCATGTGGGGGGCGAGGCCGTCGAGAACCGGCGCCATCTGCACCTCGACGCCCGTCGGCGTGATCTCCTCCTGGAAGACCATGGTGCAGTTGGGTTTGGCGAAGATGGCTTTTTCGAGGGGGGTGCCGACCTTTCGGCGGTCGATATCGAAGGCGGCAACGAACTGGATATCGTGGGGCTTGTAGCCCGCCATGTTGGGATGCATGAGGCCGGAGGTGGCGTCGTATTCATGCCGCTTGTAGTATTCGATGCCTTGAACCAAAGAGCTTGCACAATTCCCGACGCCGGCAATGGCCACTTTGATCTTTCGCATCATTCCGTCCTCTCTGTTATTTCTCCTTTCTGAAATCTGTTGACCACCCTTTTGCGGATCCTTTGCGGACCACCGGCCCCACGCGGGCCAATCGACAAGCGCGACCCTTGCGCCGAAGCGGCGCACTCCACCCGGAGCAAGGGCCGTTGAGGAATGACAAAGGTGGAGGGTTGTCTCTGGATTTGGGCCGTGCGGGGTCGATTGTCAACCGGCCTGCGCGAAACGGTTTGGCGCACCATGCCTCCTAATTAGAAAACGCATTCTCTTTTGCGCCATATGGGCGCAAACCACTTTCCTGGCGGCTGGGATTGGCCCTCATTGCTGTTAGCAGTTGCTTCAGGTTGCTGCCAATTGTGTCGGCTCACAGGCCCATCCCAAGGATACGGGTATGCGCAAGCTGCTGGGCAGCGGTGTCCGCTCGACGGAGCGGCTCGCACACTCAGTCTCGGTCGAGACAATCGTGCTTGAGCACCCGCGATCATACTGCTGCGCCAAACAATCGCGCCGCATCCAATGATTGCAAATCGCAAAGCCTACTTGTCATCAACTCAGTGGCGCGGCCTGAGCGCCACTTGCACGCCTCGCCACCCGTGCCCGCACCCCTCTCCTTGGTCATGCCCGTCCTCGGGCTTGACCCGGGGATCAGACCCGGGCATCCAGGGCAACAAACAAAGACCGTTGCGGCGCTTGGCCCTGGATCGCCGGCTCGAGGCCGGCGATGACATTGAGGAGGCGGCAGCGGGTTACCCGAATGGCATCCTCGGGCCGTGAGGGTCGAAGCTTGAGCCAGATGTCAGGTGCCGCGTGTCAGGTGCCAGGTTCAGATCTCAGGTGGTCAGGTGTCAGATGACAGGCTCGTCATCCTCGGGCCGTGTGGGGCAAAAGCCCCATCACGTGACCCGAGGAT
>WGBL01000417.1 GCA_015494375.1 Hyphomicrobiales bacterium
CTTTGCCAAAGAGGCGCGCGGCCGCACTGTCGTTTTCTATTGCTCAGTAGGTGTCCGCAGCTCGCGGCTTGCGGCCTACGTCGGTGAGGCGCTCGGCAAGGCGGGCGCCCGGGGCGTTTACAATCTCGCCGGCGGCATCTTTGCCTGGCACAACCGGCGCTATCCGCTGGTCAATGCCAAAGGCCCGACGGCGTTTGTCCATCCCTATGACGCCAAATGGGGCCGCCTGGTCGAGCGGCAGGCGCTCACGCGCTATGCGCCTCGCTGAGGCTTGAGATCGGTACTATTCGACCAACGTGCCACGGCTGAGCGTGCGGGCGACGGCATCCCGCCAGCCTGCGCATTTGCGCGCGCGCTCCTCTTGCGACATCGCCGGTAAGAAGCGGCGCTCGCACGCCCAGCGCTCGGCAAAGGCCCGGCGCTCGGGATAGACGCCGGCCGCCAGCCCCGCCAAATAAGCAGCCCCGAGGGCGGTCGTCTCACGCACCCGGGGCCGATCCACGGGCGCGGCCAATATGTCGGCAAGAAACTGCATGGTCCAATCGGAGGCCACCATGCCGCCATCGACCCGGAGCACCGTCTCGGCTCCCCGCGCCTCCGGCCAGTCATCATGCATGGCGGCCATGAGATCGCGCGTCTGATAGCAAACGCTCTCGAGCACCGCACGGGCGAGCTCGGCGGGTCCTGTGTTGCGGGTGAGCCCGAAAAGGGCACCGCGCGCCTCCGCATCCCAGTAGGGCGCACCGAGCCCGACAAAGGCCGGCACCAGATAGACCCGCTGGCTCTCATCGGCGGCAGCGGCGAGGGCGCCCGTCTCTCCAGCGTCGCGGATGAGGCCGAGGCCGTCACGCAGCCATTGAACGGCCGCACCGGCGACGAAGATCGCGCCCTCGAGCGCATAGGTCGGCTTGCCATCCAGTTGATAGGCGATGGTGGTGAGCAGGCGGTTCCTGGACGGGACGGGTTTTTCACCCGTATTGAGGAGGGCAAAGCAGCCGGTGCCATAGGTGGCCTTCATCATGCCGGGGCGAAAGCACGCCTGGCCGATGGTGGCCGCCTGCTGGTCGCCGGCAAGGCCCCTTATGGGCACGGCCGCGCCGAGGATGGCGGGATCGGTCGTGCCATAGTCGTGGGCGCAGTCGCAGACCTCGGGCAACATGGCACGGGGCACACCAAAGAGCGCCAGGAGCTCGTCGTCCCAGTCGCCGCGATGGATGTCATAAAGGAGGGTGCGCGCGGCATTGGTGGCATCGGTGGCGTGGACCTTGCCGCCTGTCAGCCGCCAGAGAAGATAGCTGTCGACGGTGCCGAAGGCGAGCCGGCCCGCCTCGGCGGCCTCGCGGGCGCTATCGACATGGTCGAGAACCCAGGCGATTTTGGTCGCCGAGAAATAGGGATCGAGCAGAAGCCCGGTTCTGGAAGTGACCAATGCCTCGTGGCCCGCCGCCTCGAGCTCCCGACAGCGCGCGGCCGTGCGCCGATCCTGCCACACGATGGCGCGATGGATGGGGCGGCCGCCCTCGCGCTCCCAGACAAGTGTCGTCTCACGCTGGTTGGTGATCCCGATGGCGGCCAGATCTGAGGCCGCAAGCCCCGCCTTCTCAAGCGCCCAGCGGCACGTTCTGACGGTCGTCTGCCAGATGTCTTCGGGGTCGTGCTCGACCCATCCCGATTGTGGGAAATGCTGGGCAAACTCCTCTTGTGCGAGGGCCTTGGGTTGCAACTCGTGGTCGAAGACGATGGCGCGGCTCGACGTCGTGCCCTGATCGATGGCAAGAACATTGGCTGACATGGCGTGCCTCCCGAATGCGCCCCCAAACGCCACGCGCCTTCAGAGCCGACGCGAGGCGCCCAACTCTCCCATACCAGCGGCCCGCTCCGCCGTCGCGTCCCTCTCGCCGGCTGAGCCCGCGCCTTCGGAAACAAGCCCCAGCTCCGAAGAAAGCCAATGCGCCAATCGGCCGCGTTCGCTCTCGCTCATATGAAGGCCGAGCTTGGAGCGCCGCCACAAGATGTCATCGGCGGTGCGGGCCCACTCACGCGAGATGAGATAACGCACCTCGGCCTCGCAGAGCCCGGCGCCAAAGCTCATACCACGCCCCTCGGTGGGGCCGGTGATCACATGCTCGGCACGCGTACCATAGGCGCGGACAAGGCGATGAGCGGTGCCTCGCTCCAGCTCCGGATGGGCCTTCGATAACGCGACGACCAAATCGTCAAACTGCTCATGGGAAAAATCACCTCCGGGGAGCGGCGCCACCTGTGTCCAGCTGGGCCCCATGCCGGGCAGATAGGGGGCGAGCCGAGCGAGTGCGGCCTCGGCAAGGCGACGATAGGTCGTGATCTTGCCGCCAAAGATGCTGAGCAGGGGCGGCAAAGGCGCTGCATCCGTTTCTCGACCACGATTCCGCGCCGCGCCCGCTCCCTCATCTTCTCCTTGACCGGCTTGTGCATCGAGCTCGAGGACATAGTCGCGCGTGGCCGCCCTGGCCTCACGCGCACCATCATCATAGAGGGCGCGGACGCCCGCAAACGTATGCACCACATCGTCAGGCGAGATGGCTCTCTTGAAGTAGGTTTTGAGGACGGCGAGCAAATAGTCGATCTCCTCGGACGAGATGGCGACATCTGACGGATCGCCGCCATAGTCGACGTCGGTGGTGCCCACGAGCGTGAACGCGCTCTCGTAGGGAATGGCAAAGACAATACGGCCGTCGACGTTCTGGAAGATATAGGCGCTGTCGTGGGAGAACAGACGAGGAAGAATAATATGACTGCCCTTGACGAGGCGAATACGCGCGTGCGGCTCGACGCCTACGCACTCGGCAAGGAACGAGCTGCCCCAGGGCCCGGTGGCGTTGACGAGCGCACGCGCCGCGATCGTCGTCTTGCGGCCGCTCAGGCGGTCGACAAGCGTAAGCCGCCAATGCTCACCGCTACGCTCTGCCTTGCGGCATTCGGTACGGGTGCGGATGTCGGCACCGCGCTCGGCGGCGTCGACGGCGTTGAGTACGACGAGCCGGGAATCGTCGACCTGGCAGTCGGCGTAGGCAAAGCCGCGCCGAAACCGGGGGTGCAAGGGCGCGCCCCGGGCGTCGCGCTCAAGATCGATGCGCACCGATGGCGGCAGCAGATCGCGCCCGCCGAGATGGTCGTAAAGAAAAAGGCCGAGGCGGATGAGCCAGGCCGGCCGCAGCCCTGAATGATGGGGTAGGACAAAGGTGAGGGGATGAATGAGATGAGGGGCCGCGCGAAGCAAGACCTCGCGTTCTTTGAGCGCCTCACGAACGAGGCGGAATTCGTAGTATTCGAGATAGCGCAGGCCGCCGTGGATGAGCTTTGTGGAAGCCGAAGAGGTGGCGCTTGCGAGATCATCCCTCTCGACGAGCAGCACCCTGAGCCCGCGGCCGGCGGCGTCGCGGGCAATACCGCAACCGTTAATCCCACCTCCGACAATGGCCAGATCAAAGCGCTCCGCGGCCATGTGGCTGCCCCTTTCCCGCTGCCGGTGCTCAAGGGACTAAAGCCCAACGGCCCATAGCCGGCAAGGGCAATCTGCTCGCCATGGGCGCGCGTCGGCCGGGCCGTCTGCCTGCCATGGGTGCACGCCGTTGAGGGCCGTCTGCCAACACTGAGCAGACGCCGGTGGGCGGCCGGTAGGCGCCTCGATGGCGCCCGCTAGAGCCGTTAGAGGAGCGCGGGCTCAGGCTCGCGCGATCCTGGAACCTCGCTCACCCGCTTTGCCAGATGGCGCAGATTGTTGGGGCATGGCCCACCATAAGCCCAATCGAGGAGCTCGACGGTATGGACGATGGGAATGTCGGTGTAGGCGCCGAGCTGCGTCATGCAGCCAATATTGCCGGTGGCAACGACATCGGGCTCGACGGCCTCTATGTTGGCCACTTTACGCTCGCCAAGTCGGCGCGCGAGCTCGGGCTGCAGCAGATTGTAGGTGCCCGCCGAGCCGCAGCAGATATGACCTTCGGGAATTTCGACGACGGCGAACCCCGCCTTCTCAAGCAGCGCGCGCGGCGCCTCGGTGATCCGCTGGCCGTGTTGCATTGAACACGCCGAATGATAGGCGATGCGCAGCGACGACCAGCGTTTCGGCGGCCCGAGATCGAGAGTGGCGAGGAACTCGCTCACGTCTTTCGCAAGGCCCGCAACGTGAGCCGCGCGGCGCGCAGGCTCGGGCTCAGAGCCGGCAAGCAAATGTCCGTAGTCCTTGAGCATGGTGCCGCAGCCCGAGGCATTGACGAGGATGGCATCGAGGGGGCCCGCGGCGATGATCTCCCACCAAGCCTCGATGTTGCGCCGCGCCTGGGCCTTGGCCTGGCGCTCGCGTCCCAAGTGGTGAACGAGCGCGCCACAGCAACCGGCGCCGGGTGCAACCACAACCTCATAGCCGAAACGCTCGAGTAGACGGATGGTCGCAGCGTTGATCTCGGGACGCAAGGCCTCTTGCACGCAGCCCTGAAGCAAGATGACCCGCCCCCGTCCGGCCGTCTGCCCAAGTGCGCCCGCCCGTGCTCGCTTGCGCCTCTCCACGAGGCCCGTTGCCATGGACCTTGCGAGCCGCCAAGGGGTGGGCGCCATGGCGAGCATTGCAGCCAGACGGCGCAACCCGAGGCGTGCCAGGAGCCCTCGGGCCGGGCGCGCCAGCCCCGCCAACAGCAGGCTCGCGCCAAACCGGGCCCGCGAGGGGACCGTCGCCGCAAGCAGCAGGCGCACGAGACCATCTGCAATCCCCCGCCTATGGGTCCGCTCGATTTGCGCGCGGGCAAAGTCCACGAGGTGCATATAGTCGACACCGCTGGGACAAGTCGTCATGCACGAGAGGCACGAAAGGCATCGATCGACATGGCGCACCAAGGCCGCATTCGCCTTGCCGCCGCGCTCGAGCATGTCCTTGATCAGATAAATGCGGCCGCGTGGGCTGTCGCGCTCATCGCCCAGGAGGAGGTAGGTCGGGCACGTCGCCGTACAGAGGCCGCAATGAACACAGCGGCGCAAGATGGCATTGGCTTCCGCGAGGCGCGGCTCCTTGAGTTGCTCAGTGCTGAAACTGGTCTGCATGATGGCTGGCCCGATTGCTCCCGCTGAAGGCTCTCCCAAGCCCCAAAGGAGCACCAAAGGCGCATCAAGGGAGCACCAAGGGAGCCCCAAGGGTTTGGAGGGGTTGGCGCCCTATGGTACGTGCGGCGCGCCGTCTGTCACGCAAATGTTTATCAATCGGGACTCTCAGGCCACAAAATACCCGTCGCACCCGGCTCGGCAATGTTCTGTGGTGGGGTGCCGCCGGGCTCGGGATCGCCTTTTTGCGACGCCGCCGGGCTCGGGATCGTCAGAGCTTGACCTCGAACTGACGGCGCTCAAGGGGCGCCGTGGCGCGCAAACGGCCATAGATCGTCATGACGGTGCCGACAAGACCGCCAAGGATTTGCAGGAGTTGGGTGATCCGATCGCCGAACTCCTCAACCATGGCCGCAGTGATCTCGACACCAAACAAGGGAGCAATCAGCGGCAATAGCGTGGCAAGCGCCGTAATGAGCGCACCCCAGATGGTGATCGATTTGCCCCACCATTTTGGTTGCCCGGGCATGTCTTTTTTCTCCTTTCCTGCTTGGCTCTCGAACGAGTCGCGATCGGCCCGCCTCTTCCCCTCCTTCTGGTTCAGGCCAACGTCCGCGCCATCGCGGACGGCGAGGCGGCGGGCAGCGGCAAATGTCTCTTCAACGCGGCGCAGCCAACCGCGACCGAAGCGGTGAAAGTGTCTCAAGCGGCGGTATTTGCGGCGGCGGACTTCGGCAAATTTGGCAAGTGTTTCGACGAGAGGGCGGCGCCAGGCGGCGGTCAGCGTCTCAGGCCCGATCGCCCCATCGACGGTCACTCCGAGCGCCTCTTGCAGCATGCGTCGGGCGCCGCCGACACCCTGGTTGACGGCGGCATCGAAATGCATGAAGGCCAGTGCTGCGGGAAGATAGGGCGCGCGCGATGGTTGCCAATAGCGCTTGTGATAAATCTCTTCGAGCTCGCCGTCATCGATCCGGCGCAGCGCGGCCATGAGCGCCGGGCGTGTGTCGCTGTTGAGGGTGACGCCGCGATGGGCCGCAAGGGTGGCGATGGTGATGCCCTTGTTGGTGGCACCGCCAGGGTCGGCGGGATCGTTCGACCAGCCGCCTTCCATCGCTAGGACATGAGCAAGCGCCTTGCGAAACAGCGCATCGGACAAGGCGCCAAACGAGGGTGCGCCATCGGGCCAACGATAGCCGAGCACGCGAGAGGGCGCATAGCCCGAGACATTCACCTCGTCGTTCTGATTGCCGCCGAGCAGCCAGAGCCGATCGTCGCTCTCGACGACAAAGAAGCCGACATGGCCGGCGCGCGGATCGCGGCCGCGTGAGAGCACCACAACGCAGCCCGGAACCGGCGCCTCGATAGCACGGCCCCACTCGAGATAGGAGCGGGCGCGCAGCGAGCGTGTGCTGGCAATGCCCGCGCGCTCGAGGCAGGAGCCGAGAAAGGCTGCGCACCAGGGCGTTTCGTCCCCATCGTAGGCGCGGCGCTGAAGCTGACGAAAGTAGGCAAGTATGCGGGGGCTGTGCCGCCAGCCGGCGATCTCGCGCACGCCGTACTCACGCCAGGCGTACGCCATCCAGGGGATCTCGGTCACGCAAATCGCTCCTGTTTTTCAAGAACTTCTCTACGTTTCTGAAGGTTTATGAGGGATTCCGAAGGTGGGTGGAATCAGTTGCGAACGAGCGCCGCAACCGCAGGGCGCCACGCCCTCTGGCTCCTCGTCCCCCGACTCTGCGCCCGATGCGCGAACGAGGCCCTCAGACCGTCGCGGCCAATGCCACGCCGCGACCAAACGTTGCGCTCACCTGATAAATGCGCACCGCATAGGACGGCTGCACCGCGCCCCAATCGACGATCTGGTCGGCCTCGCTGTAGATCGCCTTGGGCTCGGTGGTGCTCAATGTGCGTTTGACGCTGGCGCCATCCAGTATGTCGACTTCATAGAGCTCGCTTTCCTCGCCAAGCGGCACCTCGAGCCCGGCCCAGCTGTCGCCCCCTTCGCGTGTCCGCCGCAGCCATGCAATCTCGAGGTCGTTGCCAAGTCGCTTTGATGTGGCATGAACGGGGCTGTAGGGCCTGAGTCCGAGGCCCGAGAAGCCTTGCGTCACCTGTTGATAGGAGGCGTGGCTGTAGTCGAGATTGGCGGGGCCATAGCGCCAGTTGAAGTCGAGGGCGATCTCCTCAACGCTCATATTGACGGCTGTGACCGCGCTATCGAGCAAGACGAAGCGGGCCCCAGCAGCGACGGGCGAGCGCATCGCCCCCTCGGTGCCGAACTGGCCCCGGAGCAAGACCGCAAGCTCATAGGTATTGGTGCCGATCAGGGTTGCGTCGCGGAACTGGATGATCTCCCATTCCCCGTCGTCGTTTTCAATCGCGGCCATGTTGGCGCCGGCGAGGAGCGCGATCTCGCTCACCGAGGACAAGGTGCCATGATCGAGCTGAACCGTGATTCTGTTGGCGTGGTCAAAGCGCCATGTTGGGCCCGCGTAGAGGTCATTGGTCGTAACACCAAGGGTCGCCTTGGCGGCCGCCGTCGCCCGCAATTGATAGCCGGTCGTCTCCGGTGAACGGTAGAACGCAACGCCACCCGGCCAGGGATCCTGGAAGGCGGCGACATGGCCGACATGGGGCTCGTCGCTCTCGCGAAACCGGGGCAGATCGAGGAACACGGCAAGCGAGGGCCCAAAGACCGGTGCCGGGGGGACATGCCAAGGCCGCGTCGTCCAGGGAACCGGCACAAAGACGTCCGGGTCGATGGTGCGTGCTTCTATCTCGGCAAAGGCACGCTCGCTCATGCCCGTGATGCGCAACTTCCAGTCGCGCCCCGCCTGGCGCAGGGTCACAACGTCGCCCACCTCGAGAGCAAGACGGCTCGGCGGAAGAGCAAACTGGACGCTTTCCCGGGCCGTCCAGGTC
>WGBL01000418.1 GCA_015494375.1 Hyphomicrobiales bacterium
CGCGCCGGCGCCCCCGCTCGCACCCGCCTCCGCCCCTGCACCAGCGCGCGGGACGCCGCTGCTTGTCCCCGCCGGAGTGGGAGAGCCGATGCCTGGCGCCATCCCGCCGCCTGACGATGGGGCCGCGACCCCGCTCGGCAGCCCTGGCTTGCCCGCCTTCTTGGAGGCTTCGGCCGCCTCCTGGCGGCGCAACTGCTCCTCGCGCATCTTCGGGCCCGCATAAAGCAACTGCCAGATGACCAGCACCGCGATGGAAAGCGCGATGGCCAGGAGAAAGTTGCGGTTGCTTTGCTCGTCCATGGCGGGTCCGTTTGTTCGCTTGCTCAGGTGGTCAGGAGGCCGCACTCAGTGGCGGGCGTCTTCGTTGCACTCAGTGGCGGGCGCGGGCGTCTTCATTGGCAGAGCGGCCCTTGGGGGTGGCCGAGAGGCGATCCTTGATGCGATCGTTCTTTGCGTGCACCCGCCGCAAGGCGGCCACGAGATCACGCTCAAGGGCCCTGAATGAGCGTTCTAGCGCAGGTGGGCGCGCAATCAACACATAATCGTAGCCGGTGCGGACATGAGCGGGCGCAATACGCCGCACCAGCTCGCGCAAGCGCCGCTTGGCGCGGTTGCGCTTGACGGCATTGCCGATGCGCCTGCTTACGGTAAAGCCGAAACGGGCCGTCTCGTCTCCGGGGTGCGCCTGCTCCAGCCCTGAAGGGCGCGCACACCGGGCCCGCTGAGCGCTCGGTGGACGCGGTGCCCCTTGCAACACGAAGGCCGGTGTGGTGTGGCGCGGCGCCTCGCGCAGACGGAGAAACTCGCGCCGCCGCTTCAAGGTCCGCATTCTCCATGCCCGCCTCGCCTTCATGCTCCGTGAGCCTCGCCATCATGCCCGGTGAGATGCCCCGTGAGAATGCATGGCGCCACCAGGCGCGACCCATCGGGCGTGACCAACGAGCGAGAGGCATGACCAACGAGCGGTGCCTGCGAACGCCAATGGCGAACGGTGCCGGCGAGCAACGCCTGAACGCCGCCGTCGAGGGGTGCGGGTCCGCGTTACCGGCGGGCGGTGCCCGAATGCGGCCTCGCCCAGTCGGGCCGATACTCAGGCCGAAAGGCGCTTGCGCCCCTTGGCGCGACGGCGTGCGAGCACCTTGAGCCCATTCTTGGTCGCCTTGCGGGCGCGGAAACCATGGCGGCGTTTGCGCACCAGCCGTGATGGTTGATAGGTCCTTTTCATGCTCTCTCTCCGGTGTCTCTCCAGACGTGATCCCAGGAGCCACGATCAATGCTCGAGAGCTCACTCGCGGTCATACTCTCCTCGCGCCGCCCGCGCTCGGACTGCGGCACATGTTGCAGCACAATACGGAAGCAGGCACGGAAGCAGGCACCTCATGGCCAAGGCGCCGACGCGCGGGCGCGATGCCGGCCCGGGCGAACCCCGCGTTCAAACAACCACAGCCCGGTGACTGGTGCGGCTTATAGTTTGGGCCCCCGGCTGGTGTCAATTCAAGGCCGGCGTTGATTTGTAGTCGGTGTAAGGTCGCGACCGGTGCGAATTCGCCGCCCACCTGTCAAATTGGCGCATGATGCCGGCTTGCGTTTTGCCCAGCTGGCCCGGCGCTGGCAAGGCGGCGCAGTTGCAATCGCGCCCGAGCGCGCTATGGCTTGGCGGCATATTGCGATTTCGGCCAGGCAGGCCTGGGGCTCCGCAGACTCAAGCCCCGCAAACTCAGGCCCCACGTGTTTGGCGCCAAGATGCTGGAATTCAAGAACGGGCGAGCAGGCGACCGTGCGCAGCAACGATACCATGCAAACGAAACAACACAAATCCCGCGCCGTGGCGGGAAAGGGCCGAGAGAGCCCTGAAAAGAGCCGGCAAAAGAGAAGGACAAAGACCAAGGCGCGCGAGAGCGAAGCCGCCACGCCCATGATCGCCCAGTTCATCGAGCTTAAGGCGGCCAATCCCGGCTATCTCCTCTTCTACCGTATGGGCGATTTCTATGAGCTCTTTTTCGAGGATGCCATTGTCGCCAGCCGGGCTCTCGGCATCACGCTCACCAAACGCGGCAAGCACCAGGGCGAGGATATCCCCATGTGTGGGGTGCCCATCCACCGGGGCGATGAGTATCTGCAAAAGCTCATCCGCCTCGGCCATCGCGTTGCCGTCTGTGAGCAGATGGAGGATCCGGCCGAGGCCAAGAAGCGCGGCTCGAAGGCGGTTGTCAGGCGCGACGTCGTCCGCCTTGTGACGCCTGGCACCCTCACAGAGGACAGCCTGCTTGAGAGCCGAGAAAACAATTTTCTGGCAGCCCTCTTCGAGGTGCCGGTCAAGGAGGGGCCAGCCAACCGCTACGCCCTGGCCGCCATCGACATCTCGACGGGCGAGCTCGAGATGGGCGAGATTGCCGAAGGCGATCTAGTCGGCGAGGTGGCGCGTCTTTTGCCGCGCGAAGTGCTGGTGCGCGACGACCGGGCGCCCGAGGCCGCCATTGCGCGTGCCATCGAGGCGGTCGCCGCCGCCGAGACTCCGGTGCCCAGAGCCTATTTCAACGCCGCCTATGGCGAGCGGGCGCTCAAGGAAGGCCTCGGGGTGGGGGAGATCGCCGGCTTTGGCCAGTTCTCGCGCCATGAGTTGGCGGCGGCGGGGGCGGCGCTCAAATATGTGGAGCTCACCCAGATCGGGGCGCGGCCGGTGCTGCGGCCGCCGCGTCGGCTCGGCGGCGATCAGACCCTCGTCATCGATGCGGCCACGCGCAAGAACCTCGAGCTCATGACAACGCTCGCAGGCGGGCGCCAAGGCAGCCTGCTCCATGCCATCGACCGCACGGTGACGGCCGCCGGCGCGCGCATCCTGGCAGCGCGGCTCGCAAGCCCCTTGCGCGACCCCAAGGCAATCTCCGAGCGGCTCGATGGCGTCGGCTTTCTGGTCGCCGAGGAGGGCCTGCGCGAGGCGCTGCGCGAGCTCTTGCGCGGCGTGCCCGACATGGCGCGCGCGCTTTCACGACTGAGCTTGCGGCGGGGCGGCCCACGCGACCTTGGCGCCATACGCGACGGCCTCGAGGCCGCCGAGCGCGCTGCCGCCTGCCTCGTAGAAGCCAGGGAGGGCGAGACGCCACTGCCGGGCGAGATCGCAGAGGCCGCAGCCGAGCTCAGCGGCGCGCCGCGGGACCTTGGCCAGGAGCTTGCCCGCGCGCTTGCCGACGATTTGCCCCCCCAGGTGCGCGACGGCGGCTTTGTCCGCGAGGGCTATCGCGCCGACCTCGACGAGAACCGCCGCTTTCGCGACGAAAGCCGCCATGTCATTGCCGAGCTCGAAGCCAAATACCGGAGCCTCACCTCGATCAAGTCGCTCAAGGTGCGCCACAACAACATGCTCGGCTATTTCGTCGAAGTCGGCGCCAACCACGCCGAGACATTGCGCGGGCCGCCCCATGATGAGACCTTCCGCCATCGCCAGACGCTCGCCAACGCGGTGCGCTTCACCTCCGACGAGCTCGCCGAGCTCGAGGGCCGGATCACGGCCGCGAGCGAGCGGGCCCAGGCCATCGAAACGGAAGTCTTTGCCCAACTGCGCGATGCCGTGGTGGCCGAGGCCGGTGCGCTCACGGCCCTTGCCGGCGCGCTTGCGGTGCTCGATCACACCGCGGGGCTCGCGACACTCGCTGTTGAGCAAAACTATGTGCGGCCACGCCTTGATCAGTCGACCACATTCGAGGTCATCGGCGGTCGCCATCCGGTCGTCGAGCAGGCGCTCGCCCGGCGCAAGGAGGCGCCCTTTATCGAGAACGATTGCATTCTCGGCCGGCCTCGCGGCCAATCGGCGATCGATGAGCTTGCGCCGGCGGGCCCCCTTCCGAGCCAGCCCGAGGCCGATGGCGATCTCACACCGCGCGGCTTTGATGAGGCGGGCGAGGCGCGCATTCTGATCGTCACAGGCCCCAATATGGCGGGCAAATCGACCTATCTGCGCCAGAACGCGCTGATCGCCATTCTCGCCCAGATGGGCTCCTATGTGCCCGCCCGAGCCGCGCACATAGGCGTTGTGGATCGGCTTTTCAGTCGCGTCGGAGCGTCCGATGATCTCGCGCGCGGCCGCTCGACGTTCATGGTCGAGATGGTGGAGACGGCGGGCATCCTCAATCAGGCGAGCGAGCGCTCGCTTGTCATCCTCGATGAGATCGGTCGCGGCACGGCGACATTCGATGGGCTTTCCATCGCCTGGGCGACGGTCGAGCATCTCGATGCGGTCAACCGCTGCCGGGCGCTCTTTGCCACCCATTATCATGAGCTGACGGCGCTTGCAGGCGCGCTCACCTCGGTTGCCAACGCCACCATCGAGGTCAAGGAATGGCAAGACGAGATTGTCTTCTTGCACAAGGTGGTGCCGGGGGCGGCCGACCGCTCCTATGGCATTCAGGTGGCAAAGCTTGCGGGGTTGCCGCCGGCGGTGATCGCGCGGGCGAGCGAGGTGCTGGCGCTGCTCGAGAAAAGCGATGAGCGCATCAAGGCCGAGACGCTGCTTGATGAGTTGCCGCTCTTTGCCCCGCTGCGAGAGGCGCCTCGCAGGGCCTCAGCGGGTGAGCCGGCCGCCGAGAGCGCCGTTGCGCGCAAGCTCGAAGAGGCTGTTCGGGCGCTCGAGCCCGACACCATGAGCCCGCGTGAGGCGCTCGATGCCATCTATCGGCTGCGCGCGTTACTCGAAGGGGAAGGGCCATAGGCGGGAGAATGGGAGGAGGGCGGAAATCGAGGCTTTGCGAGGTGTCCAGGCACAGATGCCATCCCGGTTGAGCGCGCGTGAGCCGGTGCCCTGAGCGAACGGGAGCAAACAAGAGCAAATGGCAAACAAGAGCACAAACAAGAGCAAATGAAGTTCGCCGCCGGCCGCGCAGGGGGGTTATGCAGGAGACCGGCGGCGAACATTTGGTTTGGCCCGGAGGCGGCTCGGAGTTGCGATCCTGGCTTGGGTTAGCTCAACCGCCACCGTGCCGCACCAAACCCAATATCAAGCGTTCATCAGATCACAGGTTGATCTCTCCATCAGTGGCGCCGATGCCAGCGGCGATGAGCGCGGCGCACCGCCCGGATTGGGGCAACGACAACCGGCTTCACGACAACGCGACGGGGGCGAACGACCACCCGCGGGCCGACCACCACTTTCGGGCCAACCACGACCGCGGGTGGCACGACGATTGCGGCATGGCGGTGCCCCAGCGGGTGGCAGTGATAGCGGCGATAGCCAAAGCGCGGTTGGAAATGCTTGTGGCAGTAGCGCGCTGGGTGAAGAAACGTGCGCGGATGGCAGTGATAGCGCACCCGGCCGAAGCGCGGCTGATAGTGCCGGTGGCAGTAGCGCCCGACATGGGCGACGCGGATGCGGTCGGGTGAGGCGCCGGGGCCGCCCTTGGGGCCGGGCGGGTTTTCCCAGTTGGTGCCGGGGCCGCCGAGCGGGCCTGGCGGGTTGTCGTCGAGATCGGCCGCCCCGGCCACGGTGGCAAGGCCCAGAATGAGCCCGGCAGCAAGCGCCGCTGTCCAGAAAAAGCGCTTGGGCGACGGTTGCTGCGACGCCAATGCGGTGTTTGCGGGGTTCAAAAGCATGGTGGTGGTCATTGTCTCTCTCCGTCTCTCTCTCTTCGGGCTTCGGGACCTGTGCTGTTCGGTGCGGATGCGTTGTGGCTTCGGGGTTGGCTCGATCCGCCTTCTTGTGCTTGTGGGAATTCTTCCCACGCGTGATAGGTCACATATACGTGGGTAATTTTCACACGTCAAGCACTTTTTTCAAATTTTTCGGCCTAAATGAAAATGGGAACATTTCCCACGCAGGCTTTTTGTGCTACAAGGAAGCGACAAGGGGCGGCAACTGCGCCGCTTGTACGAAGCCGGCCGGGGGCGCGGCGATCGATTGGCGACTGGATCGATGGGCAATGAATTGCGGTAAACGCGGAGATCAAAAGCAAGCACGATGGCCGAACCGGTGATCATGCAGAGGCCCGGCGAGCCGCCCCCGGCGCTCCTGAGGGCAC
>WGBL01000419.1 GCA_015494375.1 Hyphomicrobiales bacterium
GGGGGGCGCATGCTCGGGCACAGGGAAGTGCGCGGGGACGGGCGCAAGGCCACCAGAGCGGCCAGCGTGGGTTTTCACAGCGGCCCGGCGGCTATAATCCGGCATTTTCGCACATCGACCCCTTCGGTGTCTTTGCCGGACCGGGAGGGGCAAATGGCCGCTCGCAGGCGCCAAGGCGGCGCAAATTGCACAAGCTCGAGCGCAAACACTTGCGCGTGCTGGGCCTTGGTGACGATGCCAGCGCCAGTGCCATCAAGGCGCGGTTCAAGGACCTTGTCAAACGCCACCACCCCGACACGAACGGCGGCGACCGCAGCTCGGAAGAGAAGTTGCGCGAGGTCATCCAAGCCTATAACTATCTCAAGCAAGCGGGCCTGTGTTGAGCGCGCATTCGGCGCTTGAGCCGTGTGCCGTGGCGGCCTGGCACGGCTGAAGGCGGTGCTGGGCGAATGGCGAGCGGCGAGTGACGGGCTCGATGACTGTCGGGGCTTTATGGAGGCGATTGGTCGCGGCCACAGGCTTTTTCGCGCAGCTAAACTCGTCGGCGCGCAGGCAGAGTGGTCTCGCCTTCCCGGGCGTGCGCAATTGCATGATCGAGGCTGGCACAGCTGAGCCGGTCGGCGTCGCCTCCCCCTCCCCGGGGCGTGCGGATTTGCATTGCACATGCCGCGGCGCATCGAGATAGGCTGTGGCGCGAGCCTGAGGCTCTTGCGCTCAGGCAATCGGCGAATAATGCAGGAACCCTCAAATGAACCTTGAAATCGATGGCACGACCCCCGGGCTGCCGGACATGAAGCTTTCCGTGCGCCAGGTTTTCGGCATCGACAGCGAGCTCGAGGTGCCCGCCTACTCGGAGCCCGACGAGCATGTGCCCGACATCGACCCCGACTATCTGTTCGACCGCGAGACGACACTGGCGATTCTGGCGGGCTTTGCCCACAACCGTCGGGTCATGATCCAGGGCTATCACGGCACCGGCAAATCGACTCATATCGAGCAGGTGGCCGCCCGCCTCAACTGGCCTTGCATCCGGGTCAATCTCGACAGCCATGTGAGCCGCATCGATCTTGTCGGCAAGGACGCCATCGTCATCCGCGACGGCCAGCAAGTGACCGAGTTCCGCGAGGGCATCCTGCCCTATGCCTTGCAGACCAACACCGCGCTCGTCTTCGATGAGTATGACGCCGGCCGGCCCGATGTCATGTTTGTCATCCAGCGCGTGCTTGAGGTCTCGGGCAAACTGACGCTGCTCGACCAATCCAAGGTTATCCGTCCTCATCCCGCGTTTCGGCTTTTCGCCACCACCAACACGGTGGGGCTCGGCGATACCTCGGGGCTCTATCATGGCACTCAGCAGATCAACCAGGGGCAGATGGACCGCTGGTCGATCGTCACCACGCTCAACTATTTGCCCCATGAGGCGGAGGTGAAAATCGTCCTCGCCAAGGTCAAGTCGTTCAATGAGAAGGGCAAGCGCGAGATTGTCGAGAACATGGTGCGGGTGGCCGATCTCACCCGCAGCGCCTTCATGAACGGCGACCTCTCCACGGTCATGAGCCCGCGCACGGTGATCACCTGGGCCGAGAATGCGGAAATCTTCGACGATGTGGGGCTTGCTTTCCGGCTCGCCTTCGTCAATCGCTGCGACGAGCTCGAGCGCGGGCTCGTGGCCGAGTTCTACCAGCGCTGCTTTGGCGAGGAGCTCGCCGAGTCGACCGCCCATGTGGCGCTCGGGTGAATGGGCGGCTGAGCATGCCCGCATCGAGACATCGCCCCTCGCCAATTGATCCCTTCAAGCGCGCGCTGGCGCTCGCCTCGCGTGCCATTGCCGGTGATCGAGAGATCGAGGTCTATTACGGCGCCCGCTCGCCGGTGCTCGACGGCAAGGCGATGCATCTGCCCGAGCCGCCGCGGGCGCCCGGACGCCACGAGATTGCGGTGGCGCGCGGCCATGCCGATGCGCTGGCGCTGAGGGCGGCCTGCCACGATCCCAAGCTCCATGCCCGCCTGCGGCCGAGCCAGGGCGATGCGAGGCGGCTTTTTGAGGCCGTCGAAGAGGCGCGCATCGAGGCGCTCGGAGCGCGCGTCATGCCCGGCATGGCCGAGAACCTCACCGCCAAACTCGAGGACCACTACAAGGACGGCCGCTTCGCAAAGCCGCGCGAGCGGGACGAGGCGCCACTCGATGAGGCGCTGGCCCTCATTGTGCGCGAGCGCCTGTCGGGGCTCAAGGCACCGGCCACGGCCCAGGGGCTGCTCGCGCCCTGGCGCAGCTGGGTGGAGCAGCGCGCCGGCCCCTTGCTCGATGAGCTTGCTGATTGCTGCGAGGATCAGGAAACCTTTGCCAAGCGCGTTCGCGAATTGATGAAGGCGCTTGATCTCGAGCTCGATGCGCTCGAAGAGGGCGAGGCGACGAGCGAGGCTGCCAGCGAGGACGGAGCGAGCGAGACGGCCGAGCTCGAGGGGGGCGATGGCGGCGAGAACGAGGAGGAGAGCCAGGAGCTCTCGGACGACGGCCAGGCCGAGGCCGAGCTCGAAAGCAGCGGTGATGACAACACAACGCCCGGCGAGAACGATCGTTTCGACTTTGACCAGGATGGGCGTGAGAGCGGCGAGGCGCCGCAGCCCTGGCTGCCCAACCCCAGTGTGCTCGATGTGCCGGAGGCCTTCGGCTACACCGCTTTCGATACCAGCCACGACGAGATCATCGAGGCGCATGAGCTGTGCGTGCCCGAGGAGCTGGCCCGCTTGCGTGGCTTTCTCGACAAGGAATTGCAGAGCCTCCACGGCGCCGTCGCGCGGCTTGCCAATCGCCTGCAGCGGCGCCTCCTCGCCCAGCAGAACCGCGCCTGGGAGTTCGATCGCGAGGAGGGCGTGCTCGATGTCGCCCGCCTCGCCCGCGTGGTCACGGATCCGACCCATCCGCTGAGCTTCAAGGTGGAGCGCGAGGGGCCATTCCGCGATACCGTGGTCACACTGCTTATCGACAACTCGGGCTCGATGCGCGGGCGGCCGATCATGGTTGCGGCGTGTACCGCCGACATACTCGCGCGCACGCTCGAGCGTTGTGGCGTCAAGGTCGAGATCCTGGGCTTTACCACCCGCGCCTGGAAGGGCGGGCAATCGCGCGAGGCCTGGCTCGCGGCGGGGCGGCCGCCTGCGCCGGGGCGCCTCAATGACCTCCGCCATATCATCTACAAGCGTGCCGACGCCCCCTGGCGCCGCGCCAAGCTGGGGCTCGCGCTCATGATGCGCGAGGGGCTTCTCAAGGAGAATATCGACGGTGAGGCGCTGGCCTGGGCGCACAAGCGGCTTCTTGCGCGCCCTGAGCAGCGGCGCATTCTGGTGATGATTTCCGATGGGGCGCCCGTCGACGATTCGACGCTTTCGGTCAATGCCGGCAACTACCTCGAGCGCCACTTGCGCCAGGTCATCGAAGAGATCGAGACCCGCTCGCCGGTCGAGCTTATCGCCATCGGCATCGGCCACGACGTCACCCGCTATTATGCCCGCGCCGTCACCATTTCCGACCCGAGCGAGCTCGCCGGTGCCATGACCGACAAGCTCGTGGAGCTGTTCGAGGACGATGGCCA
>WGBL01000420.1 GCA_015494375.1 Hyphomicrobiales bacterium
GGCAATGGCCCGGGCGCGCCGCTCCTCGCCATAGGTCTTGAGGATGGCGGCAAGCTCCCCCTCGCCAAGCTCATTGACGAGCTCTGCCGCGCTCAGCCCCGCGCCCGACATGCGCATGTCCAGCGGGCCGTCCCTCTGGAAGGAAAATCCCCGCCCGGCGTCATCAAGCTGCATGGACGAGAGGCCGAGGTCGAAGACCACCCCATCACAAGGCGCAAAGCCATGCTTGAGTGCCATCGCCTCGAGGGCGCCGAAGGTGCCTTCAACGAGGGTGAGACGGCCCGGATAAGCCTCGGCGAGCGCGCGGCCCTCGCGCATGGCGTGTGGGTCGCGATCGATGGCAAGCACACGGCAGTCGGCCGCTTCCAGCAGCGCGCGGCTATAGCCGCCGGCGCCGAATGTCGCGTCAATGTAGGCGCCGCCGTCCCGCGGGGCGAGCGCTGCCATGGCCTGTCGGAGCAGCACGGGAATGTGGCGGGGCTGGCCGCCGCTGGCACCCAACCCCCCTCTGGTGCCCTTGCCCGCCATCACTCCCGTGCTCCCTCAGCACCGCCCCCGCCATGTTGCCGGCCGGGGCGGCTCCCCGCGCCGAACAATCGCTTGTGGTCGCGCACCTTCTGCCGGGCGCTCTCCCGGTGCGCCTTGAAGCGCTCGGGCTCCCACAGCTGAAACTTCTGACCCATGCCGACAAAAGTGACCTGATCGGTGATGCCGGCATGCTCGCGGAGGGCCGCCGGCAAGACGATCCGGCCATCGCCGTCAATCTTAAGGATTTGGACGTCACCATAGAGCGCGACAGACAGCTCGTCCCGCTCGTCCGAAAAGTCATCGAGACCCTCGAGTAGCGCATCGATCTTCTTCGCAAGGCTCTCACCGCCCGCATCGAGCGCCGGAGCATCGAGCGAGGGGTAGCAGTAGATGCCCCCTTCATAGCCGTCGCGGGCAAGCACATCGCGAAAGCTTGCGGGCACCGAAACCCGTCCCTTGGCATCGATCCGATTTGTGTATGTCGAGACAAAGCGGTTCATCCCCTTGGTCTTCGCCCCTACGCATTACGGATATGCCGAATTGCGGGATACGGACCCGACGATTGCGAACATGGACCGACACGCTGCAACGACCGGGCGCCATCGCCCTCGCGCGTCGGGGCAGAGGCGGCAGGCGTATTCGTGGCCTCGAAAACGCACGCCAGCGCGCCTCTACGCGCCCCTTCTACGAACGGGCAATCATGGGATACTATGGGATTTTATGGGCGTCAACGGAATCTTAGGGTGTTGCGTGGGGTTGTGGATAATTCATCCGGTCCAGAACCGCCACCACCGCGACTTGCCAAAGGCCCGAAGTCCTGAAGGCCAGTGTGCGGCCCGTGCCCACTCTGACACTCTCCACTCTGACACTCTGAAGAGTGGCCATGAGATTTACCGTTGGCGTTCTTGCGACGGATTGGCGAGACCTTTGCGACGGGCCGGACCGCCCCGATGTCATGCGCTGGTTGTGCTCTCGGAGGCACTCGTTTGGGGCCAACTGTGGCCCCTGGGTCCTTGGCATCGCGGGGGCGGCTCTGCTATCTGCAAGAGCTGCTGCGGACCTTGCGATTGTTTGGGTGTTCGATGCGTGCCTTATCCCTTTTGAATGCGAAAATTCGCGATATTGGCCTGGTTGGTCTGCTCGCCGGCTTGCTCATACTCACCGGACTCACCGGACAGCCGGCCGGCATTGTTTGGGGCTTTGGCGCGGCCCACGCCCAGAGCACTTCGATGAATCTCGGGGGGCGCCGGATCACCTGCTCGCGCGGCAAGGTGATCGTCGACAACAAGATGAGCGCCATCGGCCTTGCGAGCCCCGCGCGCCGCAAGATGTGGCTCAACATGCGCCGGCTCAACCGCTATCCGCGCGCCTTTCGGCAATTCGTCTTTCTGCATGAATGCGCGCACATGTATGTGCTCAACGAGACCGAGGCTGACTGCTGGGCCATTCGGCGGGGGGTCTATCGCGGGCTTTTTACGCGCGCGAGCATCAAGCAGATCTGCAAGGCGCTTTGGCGGACGCCGGCGGGCTTTTATCACCTTGCGGGGCCCGACCGCTGTGTCGAGATGATGAAG
>WGBL01000421.1 GCA_015494375.1 Hyphomicrobiales bacterium
ATGTTATAACATTACGCGCCGCGGAGCATCGTCAGCGCAGCCAATAGTGGGTGCAGGATATCGTTTTGAGCAAACCGCTGCTGGTCGGAGTTTTCAACTCCGACCAGAATGATCACGCGGGTGTTGGCGGGATTGCCGAAAGTCTTGCATGACCGTTCCCGTCGGGCTTGAACAGCCCGACCGGCGGAGCGTCACTTCGTGCCGCAGCGCGCGGGTTGGAGGGTCGGCGCGCGCAAAGCTAAAGAGCGCGCGGGATAACGGGCGGAGGCGCACCACTTTATGTTGCGCCGCCCATGCGATGGCGAAGGGAAGGCGCCGGATCGCCCACATCAATCGAACAACAGAATTGATTCTATTCTTTCCAAACCATGCTCTATGTTGCCTCGATGCTGCTCCATCGGGCCTTGCACCGGGTTTTCGCGCGAGACATGCGCCCGGTACGGACGGCAAGGCGCGCCATGGAGCCCAGGCGCAGCGTTTGGTTTGCCAAATCTTAATCCGGACCCTCGAAACAATGCACTGAGAGCGGACCGTCTGCGGCCAGGGCCCGAGACCACGTCGGCGGAGCGGAAGCGGAAGCAAGCGCCATGAAGGTCATTGTATGCGGTGCGGGGCAAGTCGGCTATGGGATCGCCGAGCGGCTGGCGGAGGAGGGCAACGACGTCACGGTCGTCGACCATGCCTCCGAGCTCGTCGAGCGCATCAACGACACGCTCGACGTTCGCGGCATCCTTGGCCATGCCTCGCACCCCGAGGTGCTCGAGGAGGCCGGCGCCAACGATTGCGACATGATCATCGCCGTGACGCGTTCGGACGAGGTCAACATGGTCGCTTGTCAGGTGGCCCATTCGCTCTTCAGCGTGCCCACCCGCATCGCCCGCGTGCGCGCCCAGAGCTATCTCGCCGACGAATGGAAAAACCTGTTCAGTCGCGAGCACCTGCCCATTGACGTGGTGATTTCGCCCGAGATCGAGGTGGGCGAGGCGGTGTTGCGGCGGCTTTATGAACCCGGGGCGTTCGAGACCGTAAGCTTTGCCGATGGCAAGGTCAGCGTCATGGGCATCAGCTGCGGCGACGAGTGCCCGGTGGTTGACACCCCCATCCGCCAGCTGTCCGAGCTTTTTCCGGATCTTGGGGCGGTGATTGTGGCCGTCTATCGCGGCGGGCGGCTGTTTGTGCCCCATGCCAGCGATCAGCTGCTTGCGGGCGATGATGTTTATGTGATCGCCCCAGACAGCCAGGTTGCGCGCACGCTCAAGATTTTCGGCCACGAGGAGCAACGCGCGCGCCGTGTGGTGATTGTCGGGGGCGGCAATGTCGGCCTCTATGTGGCGGAAAGGCTCGAGGCGTCTGAGCATCCGGTACGCGCCAAGGTGATCGAGAAGGACCGCGCCCGGGCGGTCGAGATTGCCGAGCGGCTCACGCGCACGATCGTGCTCAACGGCGATGGCCTGAGCGAGGAGCTCTTGCGCGAGGCCGATGTTGCGCAGGCCGACACCATTCTGGCACTCACCAACGATGACCAGGTGAACATCCTCACTTGCGTTCTGGCGCGCCAGCTGGGCAGCGCCCGCGCCCTCTGCCTTGTCAACAGTCTCGGCTATGTGGGGGTCATTCGCTCGCTCGGCATCGACACCCACATCAACCCGCGCGCCATCACTGTCTCCCGCATCCTCCAGCAGGTCCGGCGCGGTCGCATTCAGGCGGTTCATTCGATCCTCAACGGCGCCGGCGAGATCATCGAGGCGCTCGCGCTCGAGACGGCGCCTGTCGTCGGCAAACCGCTCCGTGATCTCGACCTCTCCGATGGGGTGCGTGTGGGAGCCATTTTGCGCGATGGGGAGGTCATAAGACCGAGTGGTGATTCGGAAATCCGCGTCAAGGATCGGGTGGTGCTCTTTGCAACCGCCGAAATGATCCCGGAAGTCGAGCAAATGTTCCGCGTCAGTGTCGACTATTTTTAGAGCCTTTGGCCGGAACACGACCCATGCGCTTCAAGCCCGTCCTTTATGCTCTCGGCTGGCTCCTTGTCGGCATGGGATTGGCAATGCTCGCACCTTTGCTCAAGGCGCTTGCTGTTGGCGAGTGGCGCGTGGCGATGGGCTTTGCTCTCGTCCTTGTTGCCCTCGTCTTCATCGGCGGCAGTCTGGCGCTTACGCTTCGTGGACGGGGCGGGCTTGCCACGCGCCGCGAGACAATTTTTCTTCTCGCCTGCATCTGGCTTTTGTTTCCCATCGCCGCCGCCGTGCCCATCTATCTCTCGGGTGCTCTCGAAAAACCCGTGGCGGCGCTCTTTGAAGCGACAAGCGGGCTCACGACGACGGGCGCCACGATTTTTCGGGAGCTTGGCGAGACGCCAAGGGCGATCATTCTCTGGCGCGCCCAATTGCAATGGTTGGGCGGCCTTATCACGGTGCTCGGGTTTGCTGCGCTCATTGCGTCCCGCCGGCCTGAGGGGCGGGGGAGCGCTCAGCCGGCCCAAAAGCAGAGCAACCAGGCGAGGTATCTCGTCCTGCCCCGCTCGACACTTTTCACCGTCTTGTTCGTCTACTTGGGGCTGAGCGTCACAGTCCTCTTCGGCTTATGGGGCGCAGGCGTGCCGGTCTTCGACGCCGCCTGCCTTGCCATGTCGAGTGTCTCGACCGGCGGCTTCATGCCACGTGCGGGCACGATCGAGCTCTATGGCGCGCCGTTTGCCGAGATCGTACTGGGGCTTGCCATGTTTGCGGGCGCCGTGAGCCCACTTTGGATCCATGGCCTCCTGCGCCGCCCGCGCAGGCGTCGTCGGGGCGATAGCGAGCCCCTATGGATTGCGGGCGCCATCTTGCTGGCCACGGTCATAATCGCCCTTCATGTTCTCATGGTCACGCCTGAGCCGAGCCTGCATGCCTACTTCCGGGCGCTCACCAGCGCCTTTGCCGCCGCCGCCTCGCTTGTGACGACAAGCGGCTTTGCCGTCAGCCAGAAGGCCCAGGAGGCGTTACCCATTCTTGTCGTTCTGGCGGTGACATTTGTGGGCGCTGGCATGTATTCGACGGCAGGCGGGCTCAAGTTCCGTCGGCTTGGGACGCTTTTGCGCTCTTCGGCCCTCGAGATCCACACCCTTATCTTTCCCCACAGCTCGCTGACGAGCGGGGCTGGCGGCAGCGACCAACACAGGCTCTCCGCAGTGGGTGCCGTTTGGGCGAGTTTTGCGCTTCTCCTGCTTGCAACCGCGCTTCTGGCGCTGGTGGTTTCCGGTGAAGGGCTGGGCCTTTCGGCTAGTCTGCTCGCAGCGGTAAGCGCCATTGCCAACGCGGGGCCCATCTACGAGCTCACCAGTACGCCCGAGCTCGAGCTTGCGCCCACCTTCGCCGCCATGTCTCCCACGGCGCAGCTGGCCCTTTGCCTGGGCATGATCCTGGGGCGGTTCGAGCTTTTGGCCTTGCTCAGCCTGTTCAACCTTGCATACTGGCGCGGATAGCGCGATTTGCGCGGAGAACGGGCGAATGCGGAGGCCGCGGAACACGCGCATCGGAAGCGATCAAGGGATCGCGGCGGGCCCGGCGCCCGACTATTGCCGTCTTGTCGTCGCCTCGGCCTTACCCGGGCCTCGGCCTTACGGTTGCGAGGGCGGGCGGTTGCTGCCCCACGGGGAACCTTTGCCATGAGCCGCATTGTCTATGTCAACGGTCGCTATCTTCCCTATGCCCAGGCAGGCGTGCATGTGGAGGATCGCGGCAACCAGCTGGCCGATGCCGTCTATGAGGTGTGCGAGATCAAGGGAGGGCGCATCGTTGATGAGCGCCGCCACATGGCGCGGCTCGAGCGCTCGCTCGGCGAAATCCAGATGCGCTTGCCGATGACGCTTGCCGCGCTCGGCCGCGTCATTCGCGAGACCATTCGCCGCAATCGGGTGAGAGACGGCTATTTCTATCTCCAAATCTCTCGCGGCCAGGCGCGGCGCGACTTCGTCTTCCCCGAACCGGAGACCGAGCCCAGCGTCATCTGTGTGGTGCGGCATGCCTCGCCCGCCAAGGCCGAGGCAACGGCAGCCAAGGGAATCGCCGTCAAGACGATGCCCGACGAGCGCTGGCGGCGCGTTGATATCAAGACCGTGATGCTGTTGCCAAGTGTGCTTGCGCGCGAGGCGGCCAAGCGCGAGGGTGCGGCCGAGGCCTGGCTTGTCGATGGCGATGGCTATGTCACCGAAGGGGCCACCAGCAACGCCTGGATCGTCGATGACAAGGGAACGTTGATCACGCGGCCGGCCGATTTCGGTATCTTGCGCGGCGTCACCCGCAGCGTGGTCATCGACCTCGCCGCCCGCGAGGGGCTGACGCTTGTCGAGCGCGGCTTTAGCGTTGCCGAGGCCAAGGCCGCCCGCGAAGCCTTCATCACCAGCGCAACGGGCATGGTGATGCCCGTGGTGCGAATCGACCAGACTACCATTGGCGACGGCCGGCCCGGCCGCTTCACAATGATGCTGCGTGAGCTTTTTCACAGCCAGGCCGAGCTTGCCGTGTAAGTCACATTACCGATGAGCGAGCGTCAACGATGCACGCCGCTGGCGAGAACACCCCGACGCAGTGGCAGAGGGCTCTTGCCCCAAGGACGGCATGGAAGACGGCTTCTCGGCAACGGCAAAGCCCCGCATACAACGGCAAGGGATCTCCCCGCGCGGTGCAACGGCTAAGGATGTCTCTGCGCAGCACAACGAAAAGGGCCCGAACAACGTCCAAGACGTGCCCTCGCAGCACCAGAAGCGCCGCCATTACGCTCTTTGAGAGGTCGAGGGGCGCAAATTCCGTAGCGATGTGATACACTTTCTTGATATCGGAAAGGCTCTGTTAGTGATTTTCCGTCGTCATAGGGCTGTTCACTGGCAACCACATTCGTCAACCGCACGAGGAAAAGAGGGCCGGCGCAGCCTGTGCCTGCCCGAGGATTGGAAGAGACATGGCCGCCGAAAAAGCTCACAGCCTGCAGGACACGTTCCTCAACCATGTGCGCAAGAACAAGACCTCGGTCACGATATTTCTGGTCAATGGTGTCAAGCTCCAGGGCATCGTGACCTGGTTCGACAACTTTTGCGTGCTCTTGAGACGGGACGGACATTCGCAGCTGGTCTATAAACACGCCATCTCGACGATTATGCCGGGCCAGCCGGTCAACCTGCTCGAATCGGACCCGGCGGAGGATCAGGCTCAGTAATTGCGCCCGTTAGGACCCGAGGACCGTAAGTCGCGCGCCGTCGGAGGCGGTGGGCTCAGGGGTGAGGGGCCCCGCGACGGCGTGGTTGCGCACGCTGCTGCGACGTCGGCCGTGCGCGCCGCCGTTCTGGTGCCGGTGATGAGGGCCGGGCCTTGCCAACGGGGCTGGTCGGACGGACTGAGCCGGCCGGGCCGGCCGGGCGGGCGGACAGCGGTTGCGCGCGGGCGGCCGGCAAAGCCAAGAGCCAACGATGAGCGCAGCCCCCAGTCGCGCCTCGAGGAGGCGTTGGGGCTTGCGCGGGCTATCGATCTCGATGTCCGTTTTGCGCGCACCATCGGTGTGGCGAGACCACGCCCGGGAACCTTTTTCGGCGCGGGCAAGGTTGCTGAGCTTGCGGGCGTCTTCCTTGCCGAGGGGATTGCGCTCGTTGTCGTCGACCATCCCCTCTCGCCCGTTCAGCAGCGCAATCTCGAGCGGCGCTGGAAGACCAAGATCCTCGACCGCACCGGCCTCATCCTCGAGATATTCGGCGCCCGCGCCAAGACCCGCGAGGGACGCCTGCAGGTCGAGCTCGCCCATCTCATGCATCAAAAGAGCCGCCTTGTGCGCTCCTGGACCCACCTCGAGCGCCAGCGCGGCGGCTTTGGTTTCCTCGGTGGGCCGGGCGAGACCCAGATCGAGGCCGACCGGCGTATGATCGCCGAGCGTATCGCCAGCGTGCGGCGCGAGCTTAAGGGCGTCAAGCGCACCCGCACGCTTCATCGCGCTGGACGACGCCGTGTTCCCTACCCCCTCATTGCCCTCGTCGGCTATACCAATGCCGGCAAATCGACGCTCTTCAATCGCCTGACAGGCGCTTCGGTGGGCGCCTGTGACCAGCTTTTTGCGACGCTTGACCCAACCATGCGGGCGATCTCCCTGCCGGGTGGGGGCGCGGCCATCCTGTCTGACACGGTGGGGTTCATCTCCGATCTGCCCCATGATCTGGTGGCGGCCTTTCATGCCACCCTCGAGGAGGTGACGGAGGCGGACCTCATTGTCCATGTCCGCGACATTTCTCACCCGGAGAGCGAGGCTCAGCGGGCCGACGTCGAGCGGGTGCTCGCCGAGCTCGGCGTTGAGCAGGGGGGCGGCAAGACCGTTGTCGAGGTCTGGAACAAGATCGACCGGCTGAGCGCGGCGCGGCGGGCGGCGCTCGAGGAGGCGGCGGGACGCCTTGAGCCTCGCCCCTATCTTGTCTCGGCCGCGAGCGGAGCCGGTCTCGAAGGTTTTCTCGCGGGGCTTCAGGCTGAGCTCGGGCGCAACGAGGTGGAGATGCAAGTCACTTTGTCGCCCGAGGATGGCGCGCTCGAGGGCTGGATCTACAGGCATGCCTCGGTGCTTGAGCGCGAAGTCGATAAAGAGAGCGGTGCGATTGCATTGGCGATCCGTCTCGCGCCTGCCCGGGCTGGCCAGCTGCGCCGCAAGCTCGCGGCCGCACCGTCTCGTGGGCAAGCCCAGATGCGAAAAGAGGCGCATGAATGAGGCGTGTGAACGGGACACGTGAACGAGAAAAACTCGCAAGCCCGCACTGGATTGCCCCCAACAAGATTGCGGGCCGATCGCCAAACCAAAACTCTTTTCTTCTTCGAGGCGGCCGTGGGGTTGGCTGACAAGGCAGGGCGGAGGCGCTATCCTGTAAGCCCAGCCGAGAAGAGACCGCGCACCGCATGAGGCGTTATCGTTCCTTGCTATCGGCGATCACGCAATTCCCGGGAGGCCCATGAAGAACCGCTCACCTGTTGCAAGCGCCAAGGGGAGGACCGAGGCAAGAACCAGGGGAAAGGCCGAGGTAACGACCAGGGCAATGACCAAGGCGAGAAAGACCATCGGCCTATTGGCGGCGCGTGCGGGCGTGTTTTTGCTTGCTCTTGTCTTTGCGGCGGTTCTCTTTGGTGCGATTCCATTGGCAATTTCGAAGGACCAGCGCCGCGGCGGACCGGCGGCGGAGGCGGCGCGTGCGGCGCGTGCGGGCGCGGCTTTGCGATGGGACGCTCTGAAACTATCTTCGGGCATCGTTCGTGTCGCGGCTACGCAAGAGGCGCCTCCTGAGCGAGAACGAAAGGAGTCGGAGCAGAAAGAAGACGAGCCATCGCAGGGGCAGGAGCAAAAGTCAGAGACGGAAAGCACAGAGGAAGAGGATGCGGCCAAGGTGGAGGTCGAAGCGCCCCCCGCGCCCGATTGCTCACGCAAGGCGCTCATCTATTACGCCAGCCAGGCGCCGGCGAAATTCGAGCGCGAGAAGCGCGGGCTCCTCTATGGCGTTCGCACCCACACGCCGGCGACACGCGTGCGCGACATGCCGGGCTACAATTCCTGCGCCCTTGTCGTTTATGCGATCCTCAAGCGCGCGGGCTGCAAATGGGTGCGACGGACAGCGAGTGCGAAATCGATCTATGACCAGGCCTGGCGCGCCGGCTGGCGCCCGGCCACAGAGCAGAACGGCGGCTGCCTGGTGGCCTGGAACTCGCGTTTCAAGGGCAGTTATCCCCGCATTGGCCGGGGCGTGCATCGCGACCCCACAAAGAGAGGCGGAGTGTATAATCGCCACCTGGGCATCACGACGAGCGCCTGGATGTCGGTCGACAACACCTCCTATCGCAGCGCGCCTTCGGCCTTCACCGTCGTCCGCCCCTTCCGCTATGAGCCGCCGCTTTATCTCTGCCCGCCGGAGCAATGAGGGGCGCGTGCCTCAATCGTCTGCTGCTCAATGAGAGGGCTCGCTCCAATTTCGAATGCGCCGGCCGATGTGGAACCGGCTCTCAAGCCAGCCCTTTCGCTCGGCGGTATCGTTCCGTCTTCTGGCGTCTCACCAGGGTGTCTCGCGAGGTGCCCCACAACTCAAGCCACGGCCGACCACAAAGAGGCTTTGAAGGGGCCCCGGCAACAGAGCACATTGGAGCCGAGACGCTTGGAGCTCAGATGATTGGCGCCCACTGGGTGCAGAGGGAGCCATTGGGTGCAGCGGGGGGGGCAGAGTGAGCAACAAAAAAGCAAGGCCACTTATGTGCCTTGCTTTTTTGCTCTTCGGCTCTTGTGCAGGTTTGCAGCAGCTTGGCAGCAAGCCTGGTTATGCCTTGTTTCCGGCTTTGGTTAGCTCCGTTACGGTTTTCTTGCTGCCGCTTCCGCCCCTCCCGTACACTCGCTAGCGCAAAGGATCACGAGCGCGGTCCAAGGGACTAAAGCGCACGAGCCCACCGAGCCTCCGCTGAGGGTGTTTCGCCTTGGGCCCACACCTCAAGCCCCAACCAAGGGGGCCATACTGGGCCTTTCGCAACCACCCTCGGGCGCCCACCGGACCCGGTGTCATCCCCGGGCCCTCTGTCATGACCGGGCTCTCTGTCATGGCCGGGCTCTCTGTCATGGCCGGGTCCTCTATCCCCAAGGGCCCTCTGGCGTTCCTCGGCGCCTCTGGCATCGCTGGACACGCGACGGCCGCGCTGCTCCACCTGCATGCGCCCACTGCCACGACACACACCGCATCACAAAGTAATCAGCGGCCTGCTTGTGGCTGTCGGCACTTTTCCTCCCAAGACTTGGGCCAAGGTCATCGTTCGCGAGATTGAACGACGCCGGTGCCCTCGTTGCGAAAACCAGCTTAGCCAAAGCGCGTCATCCTGTCATCATACGATTGGCTAATATGGGTGCTTTTTGCTGCGGCTTGCGGCCGGAGGCTCACAGTCAGGAGGCACGATCGGCAGGACCCTGGCGTGTTGTTTGCAAGCCAAGGGGCCCCGCACCCGCTGATAGCAGCGCAGTGCACGGCCTGCAGGTAGCCTCGAGACTTTGCAAGCGCTCTCGGCGACAGCTTGCTTTTGTTTTTCGGAGCGGGCATATATGCGGCTTGATGAACGCTCTCGATCGTTGGCGCGAGCGCAGTTGGAGGCGCATAGCTCAGTTGGTAGAGCAGCTGACTCTTAATCAGCGGGTCCGGGG
>WGBL01000422.1 GCA_015494375.1 Hyphomicrobiales bacterium
CAACACGGGGGTGGGGCAAGACCTCAGAGGCGGCAACGCCAAGTCGACCGGCAACGGGGGGCAACACCAGACCGACAGGCAAGGCGGCCCAACACCGGGCCGACAGGCCCCTGGGACGGAACCAACAAGAAGCTGCCTGGGGCCAAGAGCAAGGGTGCTTGGGAGGGAGCCTGGGGAGCAAGAACAAAAAGAGGGCCAAGAACGGAGAGAGGGGCCAAGAGCAGAGGGGCCTAAGAACAAAGAGAGGGGACCAAGAACAAAAAGACCAAACCAGCGAAGCAGGGGCCAAGACGAGAACCGCCTTGAGACTGCGAGAGGCGCTCAAGGAGGTTTAGAACGACGAGATCACTCGAACGGCGAGACCAAGAGTTAGACCAAGAGTTATTGGGGGGGCGAACCGAAACTTCAATCCAGGGCAACGTGAAAGTTTCGGTTCCGCTGAAAAGGCCGGTCCGGGAAAACCGGGCCGGCTTTTTTCGGCCTTGCCGCTCCTCTCTTGCCGCTGTGCAGGGCCTTCAACCCCGCCCTGCAGAGTCGCACGAGAAGACTTCGGGGCACCCTCGGGGCACCCTATAATTCGCTCCGTCACCAGCGCTTGGTCTTCAGATTGTGGACATGGACATGACCGCCGCGCGCGACCGGTGCAATAAGCCGGCCAATGTCCTCACCATACTTGATGACAGTTGCGCCCGCGTCGAGATCGGAGAGCGCGATCTTGTGCCCCAGGGGAATATCCGCCGTCGCTGTCACCTCACAAGTCGTGTCATCCTCGAGCACCACCCCGCGCAGGGCGCTGCCGGCTTTGAGCCCCTCGACAACAATCACGCCCACATTGTCGGCCCGGTTATGGACCAGGAAATGGGGGGGCTTGGCGCTCTCGCTCATGGTCTTGGTTCTGTCAGGGGTCTTGCTCGAAGTCTCGCCCAGAGCCGCATGATAGCGCGCCGGAGCCTGGGTGCAACTGTTTGCTGACGGGCCTGGCGATTAGCCACGCCGCGGCGCCATGCATATTTGGGCCGCGCTCACCCTTCTTGGCCCCACCCATACTGCGGTGGCATCGGCCCTGCCGCAGTCGGGTGTGCCGGTTGCTCTCCAAGGCCCTGAACGATGCTCCGAGGGCCGGCTGGCCGCCCTCCGAATGAGCCGTAGGCCGGGCCCGGGGCGATCGATGACAAGCTGCCACAAGTGCATCTCCGCCTCGAGCGGAGCCCTACGGCTTGCGCCGCCCCTTGGGGGGTGCGAGCCATTCCTCGGGCCACTCGATCTCCTGGTCGTCCGCGGATGTGGTTCGAGGCGGCTCGGGCTCTGGCGATTGTGGCGTCGCGGGCCCCGATCGCGCGCGAGACGCCGCAAGGGGACGGTGGGGCGGTCCCTGCCGGCCTTTGGTGGGGCGTGAAGGGGTCCGAGTCTGTTCCTCTTCGCCCGCAGCCCCTTTCTCCCCCCGCGGCAGGGCGAGTGCGGCGGCGAAGGCGAAAACGCCGGCCATGGCGCCCGTGCGCAAGGGATAGTCCACGAGTGAATGGGCGAGCAGCAACCAGACCACCATGGCGCCGGCGCGCGCGAGGATGAGATCGTGTTCTCGGAGCCCCGGCGGCGGACGGCTCCAGAGCACGAGGCTCGCCGCGAATACGAGAGCGACGAGGGCAAGAGCGATGAGGCCCGCGAGAACCCCGCCCTCGAGCCACAGCTCCGCGAAATCGTTATGAGCGCGATTGACATAGGCCGGAGGGGCGCCCGTTGCTGGCTCGTGCATCTGATAGACGGGAACAAAGGTTCCTATGCCCGCGCCAAAGGGGAGGTAATCGCGTGCGATGTCGAGCGTTTGGCGCGTGAGCACGGGTCGCAGATCCTCGAGAATGCCGCGCTCGAAGCGCTCGAAGATCCGATAGAGTGCAAACTGGAGAACAAGGGTCAAGGCAAGCACGAGCGTGACGGCGAGCGGCAGCAGACGCCGGCCCCGGTCGTGTGTATCGCCTCTCTCAGGCTCGGCGGCACGGGGGCGATAGGCCAGCGAGAAAGCGCCGAGGCTTGTAACGATGGCAAGCGTCAATCCCGCGCGCGAGCGGGTCATGCCACGCCGGCTATATCGACCATTGGCTCGATCTAGTCAATCCCGCGCGCGAGCGGGTCATGCCACGCCGGCTATATCGACCATTGGCTCGATCTAGTCAATCCCGCGCGCGAGCGGGTCATGCCGAGG
>WGBL01000423.1 GCA_015494375.1 Hyphomicrobiales bacterium
GATTGGTATGCTTGATTCGGTTGCAGACCATTACCGGCTATCGAAGCGGCGTGAGGAAGTGGCGTGAAGCTGCGCGTGGAAGCAGCGATTGAAGCAACGATGTGAGGCAATCGCGTTCGGTGAGGGCCAAAAGCGGCCAAAGCCGACCTCGGTCGGAGCAACCGGGGCCTGGGCGCCCATGGAGCCGGCACAAGGGGTGATGGTTGCGCCTGCGGGCCAGCCAGAGGCGAGACGGCAGGAAACAACGAGGAAACAACGCGCAGACAGGGAAGGCGCCCCGCAGTGAGCAAGAGGCGGAAAACAAGGGGCCGCGGCGAGGGCCATATGGGACGCGATTTGTGGCCGGATCATCCAAACGAGGCGCAGCACTCTCCGGGCCGCGGCGAAGGGCCGGCGTTGTCGGAGGGGCCGGTGTGGGGGATTTGCCGCAAGGGGCGCGCGAGCGGGCTTGTTGGGTGGTTTGTCTGGTATGCGGCCCACTTGATGCTGTTGATGCTGTTCGTGATGCTGCTTATGGGCATGGGCGCCCCGGCAGCGCGCGCAATCGACGTCGTCGAGCTCAAGCCGGGCCAGGAGCGCATCTCCCTCATCGGCCGGATTGATCTCTATGGGCGACGGGGCGATCGCCTGCAAGTGCAGACCGCAAAGGGCGAGGACGGCATCTCGGTGCGCATGCAAGTGCATGCGGCAACGCCCGGCACGAACCCCAACTGGGCCGTCTTTGCGCTTCATAACGGCACCGACAAGACCATCGAGCGCTGGCTCGTGGCCGAGCGCTACAATCTGATTGGCTCGGGCGTGATCTTCCCCGACCTCGATGCGGAGCGCCTGGTCCGCATTACGCCTTCGGTCGGGCGTGTGCCCAGCCGCATTGCCAATGATCAGCTCGACATCTTTCGCATTCGTATCAGGCCCGGGAGAACGGTCACCTATGTTGCCGAAGTGGCGGCCGACAGACTGGCCGGCCTCACCCTCTGGGACCCGCGCGTCTTTGAGCAAAAGCAGCGCCAGCGCATGCTTTTCCGCGGCACGCTCTTGGGCATCACGGCTCTGCTCGCGATCTTCCTCACCGCCATTTTCGCCGCCAACCACAAGGCGATCTTTCCCGTCTCGGCACTCGTCAGCTGGAGCGTGCTCGCCTATCTCTGTATCGATTTCGGCTTCTGGCATCAGCTGTTCCAGGTCCGGCCGGAGGACAACGCCTTCTATCGCGCGACGACAGAGGCGGCGACAGCGGCAAGCCTTGTCATTTTCCTCTATGTCTTTTTGCGGATCTCGGTCTGGCACAGCTGGATCCGCGCCCTCTTCGGCCTCTGGATGTTCGCGCAGACCGCCCTTGTTGGCGGTGCCGTGCTCGATCCGGAGCTTGCGGCAAGCCTGGCGCGGGCGTCGTTCGCGGTGATCGGTGGGGTGGGCTCGCTGCTCGTCCTTTATCTTGCGTTGCGCGGCCAGGATCGGGCCTTGGCACTCATGCCGACATGGCTGCTCTTCCTCGTCTGGCTGTTCGGTGCCGCCGTTGCGGTGCTCGGCAAACTCTCCGGCGATATCGTCGTCTCGGGTCTCATGGCCGGGCTTGTGCTCATCCTTGTGCTGCTCGGGTTTGCGGTGACGCAGTTCGCGTTTCGCACCATCGAGCCCCTCTATGGCGCGCAGCCCGATGAGGCGCAACTTGGCGCACTGGCCATCGAGAGTGCCGGCGTCGGGCTGTGGGACTGGCAGGCACGGCGCGACGAGATTACAGTGAGTGGCAATCTCGAGGCCGCGCTCGGGCTCGAAAGCGGGGCGCTGAGCGCCCGGCTCGACGACTGGCTGCAACATGTCCATGGCTCGGACCGCGACGGCCTCCGGCTCCTGCTCAGGTCGGTGCGGGAGAAGGGCGAGGGGGACATTTCGTTCGAGCTGCGGCTGCGGGGGGGCGATGGCAGTGATCGCTGGTTCCATCTCCGGGCGCGCGCCATTCCCGCTGGCGAACGGCGGACTTTGCGCTGTCTCGGCCTTCTCACCGATATCACCGAATACAAGCGCTCGCAGGAACGCCTCATCAAGGACGCGGTGCGCGACCGCCTGACGGGGCTGCCGAACCGCGAGCTTTTTCTCGATCGCCTGGCCTGTGCCATTGAGCGCAACAAGCATGGCGACGGCCCGCGTCCCACGGTGATCCTCATCGCCATCGACCACGTTCGCTCGCTCGAACGCGAATTCGCCTTGAAGAATGGTGACAGCTTGCAGCTGGCCGTGGTGCGGCGCCTGTTGCGCCTCATCGGGACACAGGACACCTTGGCGCGGATCGGCAGTGATCAGTTCGCCATCCTCCTGCTTTCGGCGGTGGGCCCCCAAGAGATCGCCGTCTTGGCCGAGCGCGCCCGCCGGTCTTTGCGCAGCCCCATTCGTCTCGCCAATGCCGAGATCACGCTGGCCGGCAGCATCGGCATTGCGGTTTATGACGGCTTGCAGGAGAGCCACGAGGACGTGCTGCGCGAGGCCGAGCACGCCATGTTCGAGGCCAGGCACGCAGGCAGCAACAGGATCGAGATCTTCAAGCCGTCAAGCCGTGGTCAGGAAACCCGGCGCGCCGTGCTCGAGAACGACCTCAAACGCGCGGTTGATCGTGGCCAGATCGAGGTGCTTTACCAACCGATCATCGCCCTTGATGGCTCGGAGCTCGCGGGCTTTGAGGCCCTCATGCACTGGAACCATCCCCGCTTTGGCATCCTCCATCCGCATGAGTTCATGCCCGTGGCCGAGGAACTCGACCTCGTCGTTGCGATTGGCCGCCATATTCTGGAGCGCGCCATCATGGAGGCGGCGGGCTGGCAAAAGGTCTTGCCGCGGCGTGAGGCGCCGCTCTTTGTAAGCGTGAACGTGGCCAGCCGGCAATTCTTCGGCCAGAGCCTGGTGCAGGAGATCCGCGCCATCTTGCGGCGCGATGTGCTGCCCAAACGATCACTCAAGCTCGAGGTGAGCGAATCGCTGGTCATGGAAAATCCCGAGCTTGCCGCAGAAGTCATTGATTGCCTGCAGCAAGCCGGTGCGAGTTTGGCGCTCGACACCTTTGGAAGCGGTTATTCATCCCTCGTCCATCTGGAGACCTTCGCCTTTGATACGCTGAAGCTTGATCAGGCCCTGCTCAGGAGCGATGGCGGCAGGAAAGCCGGCACGCACGCCTTGGTTCGCGCAGCCGTTGCGCTGGGTCACGAGCTTGGCATGGAGGTGGTGGCGGAAGGCGTCGAGAGCGAAGAGGAGGCGGTCTTTCTGCGCGCCATCAACTGCGATTATGCCCAAGGCTATTTTTTCGGCGAGGC
>WGBL01000424.1 GCA_015494375.1 Hyphomicrobiales bacterium
GGTCTGGTTCCAGTGACCGCACATTGGCGCTTGCGTTCCTTGTTTTCCAGGATTCACCTCTTGCGACGCGCTGTAATGTTCTAACATAACGCGTGGCACAACCTTGTCAGCCGAGACAAAAATCAGTGCGGGATAAATTATCCGCGGTGGCCCGTCGCTGGGCCGAAATGACCGCGCCAACACAGAATTTGACACCCTGCCGGATAGCGGCTCCGACGTTCGGGGTTATGGGGCCGCGACAATCCCGCGGAGCAAAGACGGTGCAAGATGGCCCCCCTTGCGGCCGCGGGATTTCGGGGGCGACAGCGCCGCGCACCGCGCTCCCGTCTGGTTTCTGACTTCTGGCTTCCGGCTTGAGGTTTCTGATTTCCGTCCTCCGATCCCTCGGCGCACAACGGGGCAACGTTTAAGGTATTGGCAAGATTCGCGTTCACCGAAACGCAATGCCCTTTGACACATACTCGGCTCTGTCGCGGCCGCTGGCGGCGTCCGGCCCCGTCCGGGTGCCAATTGTCAAGCGCGACCGCCGGGGGATCACACGTGTTTGGCGTTTCGGAGTAGGTTACATGGAACTTGCGGTAAGCGAGGCCGCGGATTTCGGGCGCATCGGTCCCGATGCCCTGCAGCCGGAGTTTGTGGCGCGGCCCGCGATCAGTGTCATCGGGCTCGGCTATGTCGGTGCGGTGTCGATGGCGTGCCTCTCTCACCTCGGCTTCGAGATGGTGGGCGTCGATGTCGACCCCACGAAGGTCGAGGCCATCCAAGCGGGCAAGTCGCCGATTGTCGAGCGCGACCTCGAGCGCCTGCTCGGTCAGGGCCGGCGCAACCATCTGATCAGCGCCACTACCAACCTGCCCGCCGCCGTGCTCACCACCGAGGTGACGTTCATCTCCGTTGGCACCCCAACGGCCGAGGACGGCAGCGCCGACCTCACCTATGTCCGCCAGGCCGCCCGCGCCATCGGCCGGGCAATCGCCATGAAGGTCGGGTTTCATGTGGTCGTCCTGCGTTGCAGTGTGCCGCCTGGCACCACACTCGAGGTCGTCGCGCCCGAGATCGAGGCGGCCTCGGGCAAGCGGCTCGGGGAGGGATTCGGGCTCTGTTTCAACCCTGAGTTCCTGCGCGAGGGCGTTGCGGTCGCCGATTTCTTCGAGCCGCCCAAGACCGTTGTCGGCGCGAACGACCCGAAAAGCGAGGCGATCGTCTCGGAAATCTATGGCGCCATCGATGACAACATCATCTTCACGTCGATTGCGGCGGCGGAGATGGTGAAGTATGTCGACAACGTCTGGCATGCCACCAAGGTGACGTTTGCCAATGAGATCGGCCGCCTGTGCAAGTCCCTCGGCATCGACAGCCACGAGGTCATGAATATCTTTGTTCGCGACACCAAGCTCAATCTGTCGCCCTACTACCTCAAGCCCGGCTTTGCCTATGGCGGCTCGTGCCTGCCCAAGGAGGTGCGTGCGGTCGCCCACCTTGCCGCCGAGCGCGAGGTGGAGGTGCCGCTCATTGCCAGTCTCGCACGCTCCAATCGCGAGCAGGTGCGCGAAGCCCATCGCCGCATCAGGGCCCTTTCGCCCGAGCGCGTCGGTTTTCTTGGGCTCACCTTCAAGCCCGGAACCGACGACATTCGCGAAAGCCCCACCCTCGAACTCATGGCGATGCTCGAAGCCGATGGCATCGCGCTCGAGGCCTATGACCCCAACCTGCGACCGGGGCCCAATCTCGACAGTCAGATCGCTTATGTCCGCCATGCGGCGCCCCATCTCGAGAGGCTGATGGCGCGCGCCGGGGAGTTCATGACCGATGATCTCGAGGCGCTCGTGCAGAGTTGCGACTGCCTTGTCGTGAGCCATGCCACCGACGCGTTCCGCAAGGCGGTCGCGGGGCGTCCGGCAGGCGTCCATGTGCTCGACCTCGCGCGGCTCTATGATGTGCCGCCCGAAGACGCCCATTACGACGGTATTGCCTGGTAGCAGGTCGTGGTCGCTTTGCGCGATGAGAGCCCGTGCCATCGTCCTTGCCGACGTGCCCGCATGGGGCAGGCGGCCCGTGCATTCGGCCTTGGTGGACTTGGTGGAATCGTAGCACTCGCCGTGCTCGGTTGGCGGATCGCAGCCGGGCCTGCCACGTCAGCGGCCACACGCCCCCCTTGCACAAAGACCTATGCGCCCGGTGCGCGCCTCAAGCTCGCGCCCCCATTGGCCCAGCGCTTTAAGCACAAGAGCTGGGGGCTCAGGCGTAATCTCACCATCAAGGAGTTGGCGGCCGGGCCCCATGCGCGCCCCGCCAAGGTGCTCGAAATCCGCCTGCCCAAGGGCTCCATCAATCCTTCCAACAAGAGCGCACCCTTGGGCGGCATTGGTTTTCGCTGGCAGCCCGACATGCCCCGCGACGCCCGCGCGGCGTGCCTCACCTATGGGCTCTGGCTGCCCGCCGATTTCCCCTTCAACCTCGGTGGCAAACTGCCGGGGCTTTACGGCGGCACAGGGCCCACCGGCGGGCGGGCGGCCGATGGAGGCAATGGGTTCTCGCTCCGGCTCATGTGGCGCCGCGGCGGCGCCGGCGAGGTCTATGCCTATATCCCCGGCCATCCCGAGGGGCGGGGCCTCAGCATTGGGCGCGGCGCCTGGTCTTTCCCTCGCGGGCGCTGGGTCGAGATCGCCGAGGAGGTGGTTCTCAACAGCCCAGGTCCCAACAACGGGCGCGCCGACGGGATTGTGCGCGTCTGGATCGATGGCGTGCTCAGGCTTGAGCGGGGCGGACTGCGCATGCGCACAACGCCCGCGCTCGGCCTTGCCGGTGTCCTCGCGCATGTGTTTTATGGCGGCAAGTCACGCGCATGGGCGGCGCCTCGAGACACGATCGTTCGCCTGACGCCTTTCGATCTGCGCTGGCGGCGTTAGCATTGGCGTGCCCATTCGCCGGCAAGTCGACAGTGCCGATGCCGGCAAATCGATGATCGAAAATCGATAATCGCCGATAGAGCCGGTAGATGTAGATAAAGCGGGCTCCGCGCCAGGAAATGGAGAGCCATGTTTCAATCGTTCGAGGCTCCGGCATCGAGTGGTCGCGAGAAAGCGAGCCGACTCGCCGCGCTCCGCAAGCTCATGGCTGCGCACGGGCTCGACGCCTATCTGGTGCCGCGTGCCGACGAGCACCAAGGCGAATACGTCCCCCCGGGCGCCGAACGGCTCGCCTGGCTGACGGGCTTTACAGGCTCGGCGGGCCTTGCCATCATACTCCGCAATGAGGCGGCGCTTTTCGTTGATGGCCGCTATACCACCCAGGCGCCCCAAGAGGTTGACACCGCCGCCTATCAGATCATCGAGGCGCCTGGAACGAGGCCACGGGATTGGCTGGCCGAACGGCTCGGTGAGGGGGCGCGCGTGGGGCTCGACCCGCGGCTTCATACGATCGCCGAGGTGGCGCGCCTCAAGGCGGCGCTCGCCGGGCGGAGCGCAAGCATCGCGCCCCAACTGCCCGGGCTTGTCGATACGCTCTGGCGCGATCGGCCCGGCCCGCCACGCAAGCGCCTGGAGCTCCACCCCCTCTCATATGCCGGCAAGTCCGCCGCCAAGAAGATCGCGGCGCTGCAAGGCGCGCTCGCAAAGGCGGGCCAGGATGCCCAGGTGCTGACACTCACCGATTCAATCGCCTGGCTTTTCAACATTCGCGGCCGCGATGTCCCGCATACGCCTGTGGTCCTGGCCTTTGCCATCGTCCACGCCCGCGGACGGCCCGAGCTCTTTGTCGATCGGCGCAAGCTTGGCGAAAAGGAGCACCGCATGCTTGCCCGCCTTGCCCATATCGCACCGCCCGGCGCGCTCGAAAGCCGGCTCGCCGAGCTCGGCCATCGCAAGGCCCGGGTGCGGCTCGATCCCGAGACGGCGGCCTACTGGTTCAAGCAGGTGCTCGAGGGGGCGGGCGCCAAGGTCGTCGCCGGCGAGGACCTCACACGCGGCCCCAAGGCGCGTAAGAAC
>WGBL01000425.1 GCA_015494375.1 Hyphomicrobiales bacterium
GCTCGGCACCGGCTCGCTGCGCTCCATCAGCGGTGTCGATATCGGAGCGGCCGTGCGCGCGGCGGTGGCATCGGGCCTCCTCGTCAAGGGCGGCGGGCACGCCATGGCGGCGGGCCTCACCGTCGCCCAGGACAAGCTCGCGGCGCTCGAGGCCTTCCTCGAGGAGCGGCTCGGCGCGGCGGTTGCCGCCGCGAGCCTTGCCATGGGGCTTGAGATCGACGGCGCGCTCACGCCCGGGGCGGCGACGCCCGCCTTCCTCGAGCTGCTCGAGCGCGCGGGCCCCTTTGGGGCGGGCAATCCCGAGCCCCGGTTCGTCTTCCCCGCCGTCCGGGTGCGATACGCCAAGGTCGTGGGCGAAGCCCATGTCCGCTGCTCGCTTGTGGCCAGTGACGGCAAGAGCATTCAGGCCATCGCCTTTCGAGCCGCAGGCTCGCCGCTTGGCGAACTGCTGCTGGCGCCGGGCGGGTTGCCGCTCCATGTCGCCGGCAGCCTCAAGCGCGACACTTGGGGTGGTCGCACCCGCACCGACCTCATCATCAGCGATGCGGCGGACCCGCGCGGCACAAAAGCATAAGCGAGCATAAGCGGGAGGTGCGCAATCGTTGTCGATAGCGCAAATCTATTTTCTGCATCTGTTTGCCAACAACGACAACAACGCAGAGAATGATTTGGACTGTCCCCAATCAATGATTCTTGCTTTCTGATTTCTGATTTCTGGTTTCTGGTTTCTGATTTCTGGCTTCTGGTCGTCACAACTGCGCGCTGTCGAATGCCGTCCGAGCACCGGCGCCGATTGGTCGTCACAGACAGCAAGTCAGGCTTCCGCCTCAATCTGCTCGATCGCCTGGGCCATCAGCTCGCTCATCGTCCGGCGGATCTGGTGGTCCGACTGATCCACACCCCGGGCGTCGAAATCCGCCCGGATCTTGCGGAAAACATCCTCCTCGCCGGGCTCCTCGAGATCGGCTTTGACCACCTCCTTGGCGTAGGCTTCGGCCTCTTCGCCCGAAAGGCCCATGAGCTTTGCCGCCCACAATCCGAGAAGCTTGTTGCGCCGGGCCGTTGCCTTGAAACGCAACGCCTCGTCGTGCGCGAACTTGGCCTCGAACCCCTTTTCCCGATCCTTGAAAGTCGTCACGGCATGCTCCTTGAACTTGGCTCTTGTTGCACTTGCTTGTTCTCGTCGTTTTCGCTCAACGCGGCTCTGGCAGCCCCTGGCTCTGGCAGCCCCTGGCTGTGGTTGGCCCTGGGTGCGGCTGGCCCTGGCTGTGGCTGCCCTTAACTCTGGATGCCCTGGCTGTGGCTGTCCTGAGCCATAGCCCGCGCCCTGCGGCAAATCAACCAAGGCCCGTGCCCACAGGCCCTGGCGCGGGCCGAGGCCATTGTTTCGCCCTTAGCGATCGGCTAGTTTAAGCCTTGGTGCTGCGCGTGTGATTCCCTTTCGGCGATCAAGTTCGAGACAGCGCAACAGTTGGCAACGGCGAGACATTCCAGACGAAACGAACATGGCGATTGCACCATGGGCTCGCGTCTTAAGGCATGCATGGGGCGCACACGAGACGTGAGCGAGATGTGAGAAAGGCTGCGCCAGCCCCAACCCGCTCTTGCACCTACCGCTCACGGGCGCTTGCCTTGGACACCTCGCACCGGCAACAGATTTCCGTGACAACAGGACAAGAGACTCCTGCAAAGACACACGCGAGTTGCAAGAGACACACGCGAGTTGCAAGAGACCTCAGTGACAACGCTTCCGTGACCAGAGCCGAGGAATTGCCCCCATGAACAGGCGGCGACGCATCTATGAAGGCAAGGCCAAGATCCTCTACGAGGGGCCCGAGCCCGGCACGCTCATTCAGCATTTCAAGGACGATGCGACGGCATTCAACGCCAAGAAGCACGAGATCATCGAGGGCAAGGGTGTCCTCAACAACCGCATCTCGGAATATCTCTTCAAGCGGCTTGGCGAGATCGGCGTGCCGACCCACTTCATCAAGCGGCTCAACATGCGCGAGCAGCTCATCCGCGAGGTCGAGATCATCCCCGTCGAGGTGGTGGTGCGCAATGTGGCCGCGGGCTCGATCGCCAAGCGGCTCGGGCTCGAGGAGGGCGCGCCGCTGCCACGCTCGATCATCGAGTTCTACTACAAATCCGACGAGCTCGACGACCCCATGGTCTCTGAGGAGCACATCACCGCCTTCGGCTGGGCCAACCCGCAGGAGATCGACGAGATGATGGCCCTTGCGCTCAGGGTCAACGATTTTCTCTCCGGCCTCTTTCTCGGCATCGGCATTCGCCTCATCGACTTCAAGATCGAGTTCGGCCGCCAATACGAGAACGACATGATGCGGATCGTCCTGGCCGATGAGATCAGCCCCGACTCGTGCCGGCTCTGGGACGCCAAGACCGACAAGAAACTCGACAAGGATCGTTTTCGCCGCGACCTGGGCGGGCTTGTCGAGGCTTATCAGGAGGTGGCCCGCCGGCTCGGCATCCTGATGGAGAACAAACCATCCGAGAGCAAGGGGCCGCGACTCGTAAGCAGCAACAAGCCCTAAGCGCCTCATCTGGGCGAGGGGGCGCCAGAGGGCCGGTCAGGACGGAGAAACCATGAAAGCGCGCATTGTCATCACCCTCAAGCCGGGGGTTCTCGACCCCCAGGGCAAGGCCATCGAAGGGGCGCTTGCGGGGCTCGGCTTTAAGGGCGTTCAGGGGGTGCGGCAAGGCAAGTTCATTGAGCTCGAGCTCGATGAGCGCGACCCCGAGGACGCACGGGAGCAGATCCGCGAGATGTGCGAGAGGCTCCTCGCCAACACGGTCATCGAGAACTACCGCTTCGAGCTCGATGAGTCGGCGCCCGGGGACCGGAGCCAGGAGAGGGGCGAGAGCGCGACTGGGGCGGGTGACGAAAAAGCCGTGGCCGCGCAAGGGTCATGACAAGGCTCACCATAAGGGCCATGGGAAGCGCCCGCGAGCAGGCGATTGCCCATGATTCCCTATAATTGCCCATGATGCCAGAAGGCGTCGGCCGAGGCTGGTCGCAAGCTCCTAACCAAGAGCGCACCCAAGCGGGCGCTTGCCCATGATGCCAGGGGGAGTTGACCAGGGGGGTGACCAGGGGGACTTGAGAGATGAAGGCAGCAGTGATCGTCTTCCCGGCGTCCAACTGCGACCGCGACGTGGCGGTGGCGCTCGAGCGGGTGGCGGGCATACGCCCCCGTATGGTCTGGCATGGCGAAAGCGTGGTGCCGGCGAGCGACCTCATAGTGCTGCCGGGCGGCTTCTCCTATGGCGATTATTTGCGCTGCGGGGCGATGGCGGCCCATTCGCCTATCATGCGCGATGTCGTCGCCAAGGCCCGTGCCGGCGTGCCCGTTCTCGGCATCTGCAATGGCTTTCAGATCCTCACCGAGGCGGGGCTTCTGCCGGGCGTTCTCATGCGCAATGCCTCGCTCAACTTCATCTGCCGCGATGTCCATTTGCGCATCGAGCGCAACGACACCCTCTTTACACACCGCTATGAGAAGGGCGCGGTCATCCGCATCCCCATCGCCCATCACGACGGCAACTATTATGCCGACGAGGAGACGCTTGCGCGGCTTGAAGGCGAAGGGCGGGTGGTCTTTCGCTATGTCAACGAGCGGGGCGAGCGCGCGCCCGCCGCCAACCCCAACGGCTCACAGAATGCGATTGCCGGCATTTGTGACGAGACGGGGCGCATCCTGGGGCTGATGCCCCATCCCGAGCGCCTGATCGAGCCGCTGCTCGGCGGCAGCGACGGGCGCCCCTTTTTCGAGGGGCTTGCGGAGGCCGGGCATTTTCTCGAAGGGCTTATGGGCGGCGGGGACGGCGCGCCGCAACAAGGATCGCCCGCGGGGGCTGTGGACAGGGCGGCCCGACCCGCGTGAGGTGGGCGATAAAGCGGCGTGCGCCATCGCGGGGGGACGATGGTATGAGCCATCGAGGGGCATGAGCCATGAGCAAAGCCGATGCGGCGCGCCGGGAGCTCGGCACGGGTCTCGCAGGGGGGAGCCGACGTCACGCGCACGCCAACCCGCAAGCCATGGAGCTCACGCTGCAATCCCCTCGAGGGCGCTCATAACTCATAACTTATAACTCATAAAATGCACTCAAAGGCACCCAATGGCACTCAATGAAGCTGGCAGCCCTACTTGATGGCCTTGCCCCCATTCCGCAAGGCTCTGAGGCGTGTGACATCACGGCATTGACCGCCGACAGCCGCGAGGTTGCGCCGGGTGCGCTCTTTGCTGCGCTCCCCGGCAGCCGCCACGACGGCACGACTTTCATCCCCGATGCCATCGCGCGGGGCGCACGCGCCGTTCTCCTCGCCAAGGGCAAGCGGGCGCGCCTTCCCGCGGGCGCCGATGTCGCTGTTATCGAGAGCGACGATCCGCGCCGCCTGCTTGCGCTCATTGCAGCGCGCTTTTTTGGCCGTCAGCCCGCCCACCAGGTGGCCGTCACCGGCACCAGCGGCAAGACGTCGGTGGCCGAGTTCACCCGGCAAATCCTGGTCGCGCTCGGCCGGCCCGCCGCCTCGCTCGGCACCATCGGGCTGGTGGCACCCGATGGGCGCCGTTCGGGCTCGCTGACGACACCCGAGTCTGTGACGCTTCATCGCACACTGGCCGCCCTTGCAGACGATGGTATCGACTATCTCGCCTTCGAGGCATCCTCCCATGGTCTCGATCAGCGTCGCCTCGATGGCGTGCGGCTCACGGCCGGGGCCTTTACCAACCTCGGGCGCGATCATCTCGACTACCACCCCGACATGGCGGCCTATCTTGCGGCCAAGTTGCGGCTTTTTGCGTGCCTGCTCGAGCCCGGCGCGGCGGCGGTGATCAACGCCGACGACGAAGTGAGCGAGAAGGTGATCGCAGCGGCCACCGAGCGCGGGCTTGACATCATCACCACGGGCGCGCGGGGCGAGAGCCTGCGCCTTGTGGCACGAGAGGAGGGCGAGTATGGCCAGACGCTCACCATCGCCCATGGGGGCGTCGACCATCGGGTGAGGCTGCCACTCGTCGGCGCCTACCAGGCGGCGAACGCGCTCGTTGCCGCGGGCCTCGCCATTGCACTCGGTGAGCGGCCGGCGGCCGTGCTTCAGGCACTCGAAGCGCTTGAGGGCGTCAAGGGGCGGCTCGAGCTCGTTGCCAGCCATCGCGGCGCCCGCATCATTGTCGACTATGCCCACAAACCCGAGGCCCTCGAGACGGTGCTTGCGACGCTCCGCCCCTTGGCCGCGCGCGGCAATGGCCGGCTCATTTGCGTTTTCGGCTGTGGTGGCGACCGCGACCCAGGCAAGCGCCCCATCATGGGGGCCATCGCGCGCAAGGGCGCGGACGTGGTGATTGTCACTGACGACAACCCCCGCAGC
>WGBL01000426.1 GCA_015494375.1 Hyphomicrobiales bacterium
CCGCAGCCCCGGGTCGATGCCGATAATGCGAACCGTCCCCATGCTTTGCCCCCGTTGCCCCTCTGCCTGCCTTGCCGCCGCACGCTGCACCGGGTCGGCCCATGCGCGGCCCCTTGGGCGGCCACCGGGCCGCACTTCTCGGAAGGTGAGTTGAACCTTGTTTGACTGATTCGCAGGGTTTCGAACAGGGGGCAGAGGCGGTCGGCGTTGGCTTTCGTGGGTGAGGATTACTGAACGGATTAATCGAGCGGCCCCCGCCTGCGCCGCTCGAGTCCAACGGCCCGGGGCGCAGCAGTAACAACCATGCCCTATGATCGCTCACCGTGATCCTCGCTCGTGGCGTGCCCCACGTTTCTGCGGCGCGCCCCTCGTTTCCGCGGCGTGCCCCACGTTTCTGCGGCGCGCCCCTGCTTTCCCCGGGTGTGCCCCACCCTTCCTAGGCGTGGCCGGCCTCGCCCACCAGGTGCGTGGGATCGATGCCCAATCTGGAAAGCGCCAGCTCGTATTTGCGGGCATCGTCGCTGTCGAAGACGAGTTCGGGGTCGGCATCGCAGTGGAGCCAGCCATTGGCGCGAATCTCATATTCCAGCTGGCCGGGGGCCCAGCCGGCATAGCCAAGGGCCAACAGGGCGCGCTTGGGGCCCTTTCCGGCGGCGATGGCGCGGAGAATATCGACCGTGGCCGTCAGACTCACCTCATCGTCGATCGTCATGGTGCTGTCGGCGCTGTAGTAGTCCGAGCTGTGAAGGACAAAGCCGCGCCCCGTCTCGACCGGTCCGCCGAAATGGATGGCAAGGGAATGGCCGCCGGCAATGCTCGGGCGGACATCCTCGGCGGGCATGATCTCAAGCTGGGTGAGCAAATCAGAGAAATCAATATGATCGGCGGGCTGGTTGATAATGAGGCCCATGGCGCCCTCGTCCGAGTGGGCGCAGACATAAACCACCGAGCGCGCAAAGCGCTCATCCGCCATGCTCGGCATGGCAATCAAGAGGCGGCCGTCGAGGCGGGCCTCGAGGGTGCCTTCGTCGAATTGATCATCCTTGGCCATGGCAACATGCTAGCGCTTGTTGAGGGCCAATTGAAGGTCCAATGCGTAATCACCGACAAAAACCCCTTCACATGAGCGGTGTTGCCTCCTTGCCACACTCGTGCGCGGCGCGTCGTCGCCAAACTGTGAACGGTGCGGCCCCGATGGCGCCTGGATTTTCTGACACTCGTGAATTATATGCGGCAAGCGCAACAGGCTGTTTTTTGCGCAAGCCGTTGAACCGATAAGGCTCACTCAACCCACCTAATCCAATGGGATCATGCTGGCGCGCGAGGTCATTGTAATGGCAAAGCCACAGCGATTGTTCGAGCCAAGGCGTTTGGCGGGCGCTGCCATACTCTTTTGTGGTTTGGCGCTGACAACCGTTATTGCGCTTTCCTTGCTGGCGCTCGGCTTACGCCTCGCCGTTGAGCCGGCGCGCGCCGCGCCGCTTGCTTCGGCTTGGTTTGTCGGCAACCACACCCGCGCGCGTCTGATTGCCGCTCCTTTCATCGATCCCGCGGGCAAGGGGCCTCCGCGCATCTATGCGGGCGTCCATCTGGAAATGGATGACGGCTGGAAGACCTATTGGCGCACGCCGGGCGAGGCAGGCGGTATTCCGCCGAGCTTTGATTGGTCGGGCTCGGTCAATCTGGCCGCGGCCAAGGTGCTCTATCCGGTGCCGATCCGCATTCCGGGGCCCTATGGCGAGACCATTGGCTACAAGCACGAGATTGTCTTTCCGGTCCATCTCGAGGCCAAGGACCCGAGTCGGCCCATCGAGCTCAACCTGGTCTTCAATTATGGGGTCTGTCTCGATATCTGCATTCCTGCAGAGGGCCGCATGCGTCTCGTCGTTCCGCCGCGGGTGGCAGCCACCGCATCCACTGCCTCGCTGATTGCGCGCTATCTGGCCCGCGTGCCGGGCTATGGCCGCAGGAGCGGCAAAATCGAGCGCCTCGAGGCGCGGCTCGAGGGTCGGGCACCCCAGCTCATCATCGAGGCAAAGCTGGATGAGCCGAGTGCCGCCGAAGAGGCCGAGCTTTTCGTCGAGGCGCCCGACGGGCTCTACATCCCGAGTCCCGCAAAGACGCCGCTTGATGCCAGCGGGCGGGTACGGTTTCGTGTCGACCTCACCAAGGGCGAGGACCCGGCGCTCCTCAAGGGCCGGACCTTGCGCCTCACCCTGGCCTCGCGTGAGGGGCAAATTGAAATGGACTGGCCGATCCGTTAGTTGATCGAGGCCACATTCCCAAGCATGAAACGGTGGCGCTGCGCGCTCGGCTCGGCGCAAGGGCGGGGGCGTGGGCGTGGAACTCATGAGGCATGTGGGGTACGTATGACAATGTGACAATGGCAATGGCAAGCCGCGGGACGCCTTTGCTTTGCCCGTGAACCGATGACGATGACAGAGGAGCTTTTGCATGACCATTTCCGTTGGCGAGCGCCTGCCCGAGGCGACCTTCATGGTGATGGGGTCCGAGGGGCCTGAGCCCAAGACCACAAACGAAATCTTTGCCGGCAAGCGAGTCGCTCTTTTCGCCGTCCCCGGCGCCTTCACTCCGACTTGCCATCAAAAGCATCTGCCCGGCTTTTTGACCCATCTTGATGATTTCAAGGCGCGGGGGGTCGACCTTGTGGCCTGCACTGCGGTGAACGATCCTTTCGTGCTTGGGGCCTGGGCCAAGGAGACGGGCGTGGGCGACAAAATCCTCATGCTCGCCGACGGCAATGCCGACTTCGCGCGTGCCATTGGCCTCGAGGCCGACCTCAGCCAGGCGGGGCTTGGGGTGCGTTCGCGACGCTATGCCATGCTTGTCGAGGACGGCGTCGTCCGGGCGCTCAATATCGAGGACGTCCCCAGCAGCGCCGAGAAAAGCAGCGCCGAGGAGCTCCTCAAGGCCCTCTGAGGCGCTTTTCGGATGCTCCCCCGGTCCAAGGGCACACCGTCAGGCACCGGTTGCTCACTCAGCTTGAGTTTTGTGCGCGCAAATTCCCTTGACGTCATTGCCGCGCGTGACGCGGCAATCCAGGATCGAGAGCCGCAGCGGTGGTGATCAGCCGCCCTGGCTGCCCGGGGCTGCGCCCCGGGTCAAGCCCGAGGACGGGAACGACGAAGGGCAGGCATGCGGGCAAGGGTGGCGAGGCGCGCAAGCGGTCCTCAGGCCGCTCATGCGTGGATGATAAGTCTGTCATCTGACACCTGATACCTGGCACCTGAGTCTGACACCTGACACCTGACACCTGAACCGCGCCTGGCACTGGGTGGCGGGAGAAAGAAAAAGAGAAAGAAAGAGAAAGAGAGCGGGCGGTCCGTCGCGCAACTCGGATCATGACAGCGCGCGGTTGCCTGCAGAGAGCGGTGCAATTCGTTGCTCGGGGGCTGTAAGCCCATACGAATCAGTCATATTATGCCCATTGTGTTGGCTTGCTATTGGTCATCAGCTGGTCGGGTCACCCCGCATGTCGCCCCGGTCAACTTCTTTGCCGATTGTGCCGATGGCCGCGCAGGGAGGTCTCGTGATGGAGCAATTCGCTGGCGAGCGCTCGGAGCTCGAGGGCAGCAATGCGCAATGCCCGCTCACTCTTTGCGGCAAGGAGCTTTTGGCCGAGGCCTCGGGGGCGCTCTATTGGCCCGACGAGGAGCTTTTGATCGTGGCCAATCTCGACCTCTCTGCGGGTGCACGGCTGGGCGAGCGCGGCGGTTTCGTGCCGCCGAGCGATCCGCGTGCCAAGCTCGCCGAGCTGACCCGCACGCTGGCGCGGCTCCGCCCGCGGTTGGTTGTCGTTCTTGGCGCGCCGCATCGCCATGGCATGCTCGAGGAGGCGCTTGACGATGAGGTGAGGGCGCTCGTGGCCGAGACGGTCGCCGGCTGCGAGGCCTGGTGCTGGGTCGGCCGTGCGGGGGTCGGCGAGGCGGCCGCAGCCCTTGGCGGCGAAGTCGAGACCGAGCTGTGCGTGGGTGGGCTGACGCTGCGCCATCGCCCCTTTGTCGGCCCCGCCAACGGCGAGATCGCCGCCTGCTATCGGCCTGCCGCCCGAATTGCCGTGTGCGGGCTCGATCTCAAGCGGCCTTGCTTTGTCGGCAATGGCCGCCGCCTGGTGATGCCGGCATTTGCCAGTCACGCAGGCGGCAACAACGTCCTCGACAATGCCTTTCTCCCACTCTTCGGCACCGATGGGCTCCATGTCTGGGTGCTCGGCCAAGACGGCATCGCCCCGCTGGCGACGCGGCAATTGTTGCCCGAAGTGCGTGCCGCCTGAGCAACAGCGGTGCCGGCGCGCATGATGGGCGGCGCGGGGGTGCCACTTTGAGCGATCGGTGAACTTTTGGCAGTGGCCGGCGCCTTTGAGCGGCCGCTGCCTTTGAGTGGCCGGCGCTGCGAGAGCGATGGTTTTTGCGTTCCGCGGCGTATTGACCGATCGGAGCGGCTTTGTGCGATCGCTGCCACTTTGTACGATCGCTGCCACTTTGTACGATCGGTGCCGCTTTGTACGATCGGTGCCACTTTGTGCGGTTGGTGCCCCGTTGTGCGCTCGCGCTCAGCGGCGCTTGAAGATTGCGGTAGCGGCAAGGCCCGCGAGAACCGCGATAATCACCGCAGCAACGCCATAGAGAAAGGGATAGTCGAAGGCGAAGGCATGGATCAGGCGCTCAACGCCCGCGCGCTTGAGGTCGAGTGAGGTCATGTGGCTTGCCAAGTGCCGGCCATCACGAAACAAGTGAATCCGGGCGACGAAAGGCCCGATGGCGACATTGGCCGGCAAGTCGAAGGTGGCGCGAAAGAGGCTGCGGCTGGTGAATGCGACGCCGACATCCTTGTGGCGAAAGAGGCCGTCTTTGCGTTTGATGCGAATGATCGCCTTGCGATAGGCATCAAGCTCGGCGCCCGTCAGCTTCTCGCGCGGCTCGAGCTCAAGGTGCTCAAAGCCGATCCGGAGCTCCTTGAGGGTCTCGTCCGAGGCAATCTCGTCGAGCGGCCGGGTGGAAAGCACGGAATAGTAATTGGGAATATTCTCAAACACCTTGGCGTCGGTGTTGATCCAGATGCCGGCCACGCGCGATTTGCGACGTACCTTGATGACCTCGCGCGGCCCTTCGAGGACGATGGCGATATCATAGAGCCCATCCTCGGCTGCTTTCTGGCGTGAATTGGCAACGGCGCCGAAGACAATCACACGAACGCCTGCGAAGTCTGTCTTGACGTCGATGGAGTGTGCCGAGATGTCGGCCTCGACCGTCTCTGGCGGCAGGCCATCGTCTGCTGCTTCCTGCGTTGTCATGGTCTGTGCGATCACCGTTCCGGCTCCCGCATTCAGGCTGACGGCGGCAAAAAGAAGCGCAACCACACCCAACCAGAGACGTTTGCCTGCGATCATCCCTGTGCCAGCCATCAGTGCTCTCCACCTAACAGGCCGCCGATGGAATAAAGCTCACTGGGCTCGAGCACCAGGTCGAGCGCCAAACGCAGACACACGCCAAGGACAAGGAGCGCCAACAAGGCCCTGAGCTGCTCGCCCTTGAGCTTTTGGCCCGCACGCACACCAAGTTGGGCCCCGATGACACCACCCGTCATCAGCAAGAGGGCGAGCACGGCATCGACGGTCTGGTTCTGGGTGGCCTGCAGGACTGTGGTGACCGCGGTCACGAACACAATCTGAAAGAGCGAGGTGCCCACTACCACATTGGTTGGGACCTTGAGGAGATAGATCATCGCCGGCACCATCACAAAGCCGCCGCCGACACCCATGATCGCCGCCAAGAGCCCCACGAAAGCGCCGATGACCAGCGGCGGAATGGCGCTGATATAGAGCTTTGAGCGCTTGAAACGCATCTTGAACGGCAGCCCGTGGATCCAGGTGTGCTGGCCTGCCCGGCGCAAAGAGGTCGCCTCGCCCGCCTTCGACTTGCGGATGGCGTTGAGGCTTTCGATGAGCATCAATGTGCCGACGATGCTCAAGAAGGAAACGTAGCTGAGTGAGATGACGAGATCGATCTGGCCGAGCTGGCGCAACAGCTTGACGAGCTGGACGCCCAGCAC
>WGBL01000427.1 GCA_015494375.1 Hyphomicrobiales bacterium
GCGCTCGAGCATGGCAAAGACCGCCCGCGCCCCCTGCGGCTCGCCGCCCCTTGGCCTGGCCGGGCTCTCGGACGGCACCCAGCCAAAAATGTCGAGATGGCCATAGCGCCGCTCGGGTCTGACGAAGCGCTTCAAGAAGAGCGCTGCCGTAATCGAGCCTGCAAACGAGGAGCCGCTGATATGGTTGACCTCGCCCACCTTGCCGTTCAGTTGGTGGTCGTAGGGCGCCCAGAAGGGCATGCGCCAGAGCGGATCAGCCACCCGCATGCCCGCCTCGATGAGCGCCTCCGCCAGGTCGTCGTGGGTGGCATAGAGCGGCGGCAGATCGGGCCCGAGCGCAACCCGCGCAGCACCGGTGAGCGTCGCAAACGAGAAGAGATAATCGGCGTCCTCCTCCTCGGCATAGGCGAGGGCGTCGGCGAGCACGAGGCGGCCCTCGGCATCGGTGTTGCCGATCTCGACCGCCGTGCCGTTGCGGGCGCGGATGACATCGCCCGGGCGAAAGGCATTGCCGGCGACGCTGTTCTCGGCCACCGGCAAGAGCACACGCAGGGCAATGGGCAGTTGCGCCGCCATGATCATATCGGCAAGCGCGAGCGCCGTTGCGGCACCGCCCATGTCCTTTTTCATGAGCGCCATGGAATTGCCAGGCTTGAGGTTGAGCCCGCCGGTATCGAAACAAATGCCCTTGCCGACGACGGTCACCCGGAGGAGCCGTTTGCGGTTGCCTGATCGGGGCCGCCATGCAAGATCGATAAGCCGCGGTGCGCGAGTGCTCGCGCGCCCCACCGCATGGATGAGCGGAAAGCCTCGGGCGAGAAGAGCGTCGCCGCGAATGACCGTGATCTTGGCGCCATGGTGCTCGGCAAGCCTTTGTGTGGCGGCCTCGAGCTCGGCCGGCCCGAGATCGTTGGCGGGCGTATTGATGAGGTCGCGGCCGAGATAGACCGCACGCGCGAGCCGCACAATCGCAGAAAGGTCGAGCCCTTTTGTCAGCTTGAGGCGGGCGCGCGGCGCGGCGTCGCTTGTCCGGTATCGCGAAAAGCGATAGCTGCCGAGCGCAAAGGCGAGATGGGCCAGCGCATTGGCCTCGGCATCCTCGGGAGGATTGGCGAGCTGATAAACCCCATCGGGCAGCTCGCTAGCGAGCTTGCCGGCAAGGAGCCCCGCAAACGGCTCGCGCCGGCGCGCGGCCCCCCCGAGCCCCAGAACGGCGCCTGCAAGCGAGCCGTCGGAATTGGACAGCATGGCAACCTGGCCCGCCTTGGCCTCCCAGCCAATGCCCCTGAGCCAGCGCCGCTGGGCGTCGGTGAAGCGGTCAAGCACCGCCTCGGGCGCATCGAGATCGACAAGCCAGACGGGCAGCGCCCGCACCCGCGCATTGGCCGCCAGAAGAACTTTCTCGGCGCGCGCCGCTTCGGCCACGACATCGCGATCGGCCTCTTGCTCTGCGTCATTCTCTGTGTCGTTCAAGTCGTTCATGGCACCGCCGCCAGATCCATCAAAGGCTCTGCCATCCTTCCCAACGCCTCAACCTTCCCATCGCCTCCAAAGGCCCCCGCCGGCCCCCCCCGCCGGCCCCAAGGTCTCACATGAGCGCGCCATAATGGCGACGGGTGAGGGGGATGACAACCGCCTTCGAGCGCATGCCAACAATCGCCAAATGGCGTTCGGGCCTTGCTTCTTGGGAGCGCGCGTTGCACGGCGCGGCCCGATCGGGCTGTGCCAGAAGGGGCGGCTCTCGCCTTGGTAAATGTTTTGTTAACGCCTGTCCCTGAAACTGACAGCCAAATCAATGGCTGGCCATCGGCGGCTTCGTGCGGAGCGATAGGGGAATTGGCGGACATGGCCCAAGGAACAAAGGACAAAGAGATGGCCCCCATGGCCAAGGCGGGGCCGATTCTTGTTGTGCTTGGAATCGGTATTGCGGGGATCATGGGGGGCTGCGCTCAGGCGGGCCCGGGGCTGGCGCTTGCCATCGGCGACAAGGGGGGGGCGCGGCTCTCGGGTGCGACGGCAGGCGCGGGCCACATGGCCCCGACGACGGACAACGCGAACGCAAAGGCTGAGCGTGTTGCGCAATGGGCGCAGC
>WGBL01000428.1 GCA_015494375.1 Hyphomicrobiales bacterium
CAATCGGAAACCCGAAGGGACGGGCGGATTTGCGCCATTAGCGGCGCAAAGCCCCTTGACAATATCTCCTGATATTGCCTGCGGTCCTTTGCTTGCTCCTGACACAAATCCGCTCCGTCAGAATGGTTCTATCTAGCCAAAACATGCTCTAGGCCTCCTCGAGTTCAATGAGGGTGCCCATGAAGTCTTTGGGGTGAAGGAACAAGACGGGCTTGCCGTGGGCGCCGATTTTCGGCGCGCCGTCACCGAGCACCCGCGCGCCCTGGCGCACGAGCCGGTCCCGGGCGGCGGCGATGTCGTCCACCTCCAAACAGATGTGATGGATGCCACCCGAGGGGTTGCGCTCGAGAAAGCGGGCGATCGGCGACTCCTCGCCATAAACGCCGAGCAGCTCGATCTTGGTGTTGGCGAGGGTGACGAAAACCGTGACCACGCCATGCTCGGGCTGCGCCACCGCCTCAGACACCTCAGCGCCGAGCACCTCGCGATAGAGCCGCGCCGCCGCCTCGAGGTCGGGCACGGCAATGGCGACATGGTTGAGACGTCCGATCATGCCGGTTTCTTCCCCATTGTTACCGTCCATGACCACCACGGCCTCCTTGAGCAGAAGCGCAATTGTTACCCTCCATGACCTCCGCGACCTCCTTGAGCATAGGCGCAGAGGCAACGTCGGATCGGTGACAATGCCATCATCTCAGCCCGACGGTTGTGCCAAGCGATCGATCAACCTCGCGGCGGTCATACGCTCACACCGCATGAACCACGACCTTGACGATCGGGCGCTTGCCCCAGGCGGCGGCAACGGCATTGCGCGCAGCCCGCCGTGCGGCCTCGGCCACGAGGGCAGCATCGCGCCGACGCGCCTTCGGGATGCTGTTGAGGGCGCCATCGACGGCCGAGGCGACGATCTCCTCCATGGGCACGCCTTCGTCATCTTCAGACGGCACGCCATCGACCACGGCCTCGGCCTCCGAGACGATCTCGCCATTCTCAGAAAGGGCCAGCGAGACGAAGACAATGCCGCAATAGGCGAGCTTGCGCCGCTCGCGCACCGAGGCGTCCTCGCCTTCGAGGATGAGATCGCCGTCACGATAGCTGCGCCCCGAGGGGGCTTCGTCGATGACGGCGGCGGGGCCGGGCAGAAGGCGGGCGACATCGCCGTTGCGCACGACGATTGCCTGCTCGATGCCGCAAGCGCGGGCGAAGCGCACATGCTCGAGCAGATGCCGCATCTCGCCATGCATGGGCACGACCGCCTTCGGCCGGCACCACCTGTAGATGCGCTCGAGCTCGCCCCGCCGGGGATGGCCCGTGACATGCACGAGCGCCTGGGCATCGGTGATGACCTCGACGCCCTGCTCGCAAAGCGCGTTCTGGACCCGGGCGACGGCCTTTTCGTTGCCGGGGATGGTGCGCGAGGAAAAGATCATGCGGTCGCCCGGCGAGAGCGAGATGTGGGGGTGCTGGTCGGCGGCAATGCGGGCGACGGCGGCGCGCGGCTCGCCCTGGCTGCCGGTGCACATGAGCACCACCTTCTCGCGCGGCAGGCGCTCATACGCCTCTTGCGGCAGAAAGCGGAAGTCGGGTGGCAGATGGCCGGTGTCGATCGCCACCTGGATGAGCCTCAACATGGCACGGCCGGCGACGACGAACTCGCGGCCTGCTGCCCGCGCCGCATTGGCGACCGAAAGCACACGGGCGATGTTGGAGGCAAAGGTCGTGACCGCAACGCGCCTTTGGGCACTCTTGATGAGCGCCTCGAGAGAGCGCCCGACCTCGGCCTCGGACGGCGAGACGCCGTCGCGGAAAACATTGGTCGAATCGCAGACGAGGACATCGACCCCGCCGCCGCCATCCTCGCCACCAAGCGCCCTGAGGCGCGCCTCATCGCTCGGCGGCCCAACGACGGGGTCGGGATCGAGCTTCCAGTCGCCCGTGTGGACGACGAGGCCGAGGGGGGTGCGGATGGCGAGCGCATTGGGCTCGGGGATGGAATGGGCCATGGCGATGAGTTCGAGGGCGAAGGGGCCGACCTCGAACGGTTGACCCGTATCAACCTCGTGAATGGGCAGCACCAGGCCGTCGCCATATTCGGCAAGCTTTGTCTTAAGCAGGGCGGCCGTGAAGGGCGTGGCGTAAATGGGCGCGCCCAGGTCCTCCCAGAGGTCGATGACGGCACCGAAATGATCCTCGTGGGCGTGGGTGAGCACGACGCCCACAAGGTTCGATCGCTCCTCCTCGATAAACCGCGTGTCGGGCAGAATGACATCGACGCCGGGCTCGAGGTCGCCTGGGAAGGTGACACCGAGATCGACCATCAGCCACTGACGCCGCTCCGGGGGCCCATAGCCATAGAGATAGAGGTTCATTCCGATCTCGCCCGCCCCGCCGAGCGGCAGATAGACGAGCTCGGAACGCCCGTTCTTTTGTGCCTTTGCCATGCGTCCCCTTGTTTGTCTTTGGTGATCGTTCTTTCTTGAGCGGTTCGTTTTGTGAGCTTTGTGAGCTTTGTGAGCCTCTGCTCGAATGCCTTTGCTCGCCGCCTATGGCGCAATTCCCGCTGTCAGACCGGCTCTATCCAGCCCAAACCACAGGCTCTAAGCCCTTGCGCTTGCGCCTTGCCCCAAGGCCTGCTCGGGTGCGCCCCTCTGCCCCTCGAATAGCACATCACCGGCCGAGATGTGGTGGCGGGCGCCGCTCTCGTCGCGCAAGAGCAGTGCAC
>WGBL01000429.1 GCA_015494375.1 Hyphomicrobiales bacterium
CAATCGGAAACCCGAAGGGACGGGCGGATTTGCGCCATTAGCGGCGCAAAGCCCCTTGACAATATCTCCTGATATTGCCTGCGGTCCTTTGCTTGCTCCTGACACAAATCCGCTCCGTCAGAATGGTTCTATCTAGCCAAAACATGCTCTAAATCTTGATATCTCGACAACAACAGACAGTCCTCGAGAGCTTACCCCTGCGAGTCCTCCTCGCCAGCAGAGCAGCGCGGGCAGCGGCCTACCATCTCGACTTGCAAGGTCTCGATCTGAAAACCAGAGCGGCGGGCCGTACTTGCGAGATGCTTTTCACACGCCGCGAGCGGCAGCTCGACCACCCGCCGGCAGTCGGTGCATATCGCAAACCCCACCGCCGAATCATGGGGGGCATGCTCGCACGCCACATAGGCGTTGAGACGCTCGATGCGATGGACGAGGCCCAGAGCAAGCAGGCGCTCGAGCGCTCGGTAGATGGTGAGCGGTGCGCGCAGCCCCTTGTTGCTCACCGCTCGAAGGGCGAGGATCTGATAGACCGTAAGTGGGGCATCCGCCTTCTTGAGGGCGGCGAGCACAATCCTCTGATTGTGCGTGAGTGGCTTTGCCGGGGCTGGGGCTGGGGGCATGATCAATCTCCGTTCATCTATCATGTATCATGTACCATGGGCCTCTGCAGGGGCTCCTCAACCATTCTTTGGCGCACGCCCAAGGTTCCAAGGCCGCCCCATGGGCGTGGGCAGCAGACCCGCAGCAAAGAACACGAGTGCCGCAATGACGATCGCCGGGCCCGATGGCAAGTCCCACATGCGCGCGGCAATGAGGCCGCAGATGACGCTCAGCGCGCCGATGCCCGCCGCGCCAAGGGCCATCTCCTCGGGCGTTCTCGCAAACCTGCGAGCGGCCGCCGGCGGGATCATGAGCAGCGAGACGATGAGCAGCACGCCCACGATCTTCATGGCCATGGCCACGAGGCCCGCCATGGCCAGCATGTAGACGAGCCGGCTCTTGTCGGGCGCAAGCCCTTCAGCGCGGGCAAGCTCGTCCGAGACCGTGCTCGCGAGGAGCGGTCGCCAGACGAGGACGAGGGCCGCGATGATCGCCGCGCCCACGAGGTAGATGGCGGCGATGTCGGCCGCCGACGCAGCACCCATGTCACCCACTATGAGGGCGTGGGGGTTGCTCTCGGGAAGCGCAAGGATCGCCGTCGCGAGCAGCCCCAGGGCGAGCGCGCCATGGGCGAGGATGGCAAGCAGCGTGTCGCTGGCGAGCCCGCCGCGGCGCTCGAGTGCGAGCAGAAGTGGGGCCGCGCCAGCGCCGACCGCAAAGACGCCGAGCATCGGCTCGATGCGCAAGAGGCCCGCGAGCGTCCAGCCGAGAAGGGCGCTATGGGACATCATGGCGCCGAAATAGGCCATCCGCCGCCAAACCAGAAAGCAACCCATGGGCCCGGCGACGAGCGCCACCCCCAAGCCCGCCGCCAGCATGCGCAGAAAGCTCTCGTCAACCATGTCGCCCGCGCTCTTCTTTGCGCGCCACTATGTGATCCTCTGTGGTCCTCGCACCTTCCTCTCTGGCCTTTCCTGTGCGCTCCTCTTTGCTCTCGTCGCCACTCTCCGTCGCGCTCGCGGGCTTTGCCACAATGCGGCCATCGGGCTCGTGGGTGTGGTCGTGGCGGTGGGAATAGACCGCCAGGGCGCCGGCGACGTCGGCGCCAAACAGGCGCGCGAACTCGGGATTGTCGCAGACGCTCTCGGGTGTGCCCGCACAACAGACATGGCCGGCGAGGCAAAGCACCCGATCGGTCTCGGCCATCACCACATGGAGATCGTGCGAGATCAGGAGAACGGCCGTCCCCAAACTCTCTCTGAGCTCGGCAATCAGGCGATAGAGCGCAATCTGACCGGCAAGATCGACGCCTTGGACGGGCTCATCGAGGACGAGCAGCGCGGGCTCGGCAAGAAGCGCACGGGCGATGAGGGCGCGCTGAAGCTCGCCGCCCGAGAGGGCCGACACGGGCACCTCCGCAGCGGCATCGAGCCCCACCCGGCCAAGTGCCCGCTCGACCGCTTTTTGCGGCGATGGGCGGGTGAGGGTGAGGAGCCGGCGGACCGTGAGCGGCAGCATCGGGTCGATCACAAACCTTTGCGGCACATAGCCGATCGCAAGGCCCGCGCGGCGCACGACCTCGCCCTCGTCGGGTTTGATCAGCCCCAGGACGACCCGCGCCAGCGTCGTCTTCCCGGCGCCGTTCGGCCCGACGATACTGACGATCTCGCCTGGCTCGATCGCAAGGTCGACAGCCTCGAGGATGGAGCGGCCGCCTCCAAAGACCCCAACGCGGCTGAGCCGAACGAGGGGCTCCCGGGTGGTGGCCGGGGCCTCCTTGGTCGGGTGGGCCGGTGCCCGAAGGGGCTTGTCGCTGCCCGATGGCGCGCGCGCAGATGGGGCCTTGGCGGAGGGAGCATCGGCATTGATCGGCGTGTCGATCATGGGGTGTTCTCCGCTCGCGCGCGCCTTGAGTTCCTCGTTGAGCCTGTTCCCTGTCGAGCCTGAAATCTCCAAAGCCACATAGAAAAGGGCACAGCGATGCATGTACGGGCGGCAGTGCGCTCGTCACACCACCCCTTGGACCCGCAGGCCCCGTTGGTCGGTGGAGACACATCGGGCCGAAGATAATGTTATATCATTACGGCAGGGAAGGTCCAGCGGCGCCGAGCGAGCCGGCAGCGGCTCCTGGCGGCCGCTTGGCGCCGATTGGGTTTCCGGGGCGGCCCTGATCGAGCCCCTTTTTTCTTCCGCGGGCTTTACAGTGGTTCGCAGTGGTCCTCGGCGGCCCGCTCAAGGCTTTTCGCCGCGGGCGAGGCGGGCGTTGATGTCGTCGATGACGGCCGGCAGCCCGCGCAAGTCGTCGATCACATAGTGTGCGCCTGCCTTGCGCAGAATCTCCTTGGTCGCCTCATTGCGGCGCGCGATCTCCTCCTCGCTCAGGGCCTCGGCCTCCTCCAAGCTGTCGATGTCCATATAATTCGAGTAGCGCGACACCCCGACACCCCAGCAGCCCGCCTCGAGCGCCTCGCCGACGCCCGACGTCGTGTCATCGACCTTGACCACGGCCTGGATGGGGTGGACGTCCATGAGATCGAGGTTCTTGTAGACCATGAACGGCTTGGGCCGGGCGCCATGGGCGACCTCATCTCCGGCAACGGTCGCATCGGGGCGAAAACCCTGGGCAATGCTGTCCTCGAGGAGTATGTCGACCATCGAACGCACAAAGCCTGTCGAGACGCCGATCTTGATGCCCTGGCGCTGGAGGTCGTTGCAGACCTCGGCCACCCCCGGCAGAAGCGCCGTATACTTGCGCAGACAATCAAGCTGCATGGGCACGAAATCGGCAAACATGGCATCGACATCGCTCTGGTCGGGATCGCGCCCCTTGACCTCGCGCCAGCGCGCCCGGATCTCGGGCACCTCGGTGAGGGCCTTGATATGGAGGTCTTTTCTGAGCCCCATGGGCCCGCGCGCCTCGGCCATGGAAATATCGACGCCGTGCTTCCTGAACACCTCGACGAAAACAACCGCCGGGGCAATCACATAGGCGTCGGCAAGGGTGCCGCTCCAGTCGAGCACCAGCCCCTTGACCTTGCCGCGATAGCTGCGGGTGTAGACGTAATCGCTCGCCTCGCTCATTTTTCGTCCTCCCGGGTGATTTTTCTCAAACTCGATTGCTCGATCGTTCGTTTGTCGGCCCGCCATGTCCCCACTCCCATGGCCGCCGCTTCCATGGCCCTCGCTCCCCTGGGCCCGATCCCTGGGCCTCACTCCCACGGCTACAGCCCCCTGGCATAAGTGCCGTGGCCTCAGGCCGGGCGGGGCGCCGGCGCGCAATCCGCAACGCCCATCTCGCCGAGCGTGGCCTCGATCGCTGCGATCGCCGATTGCATCTCCGTCTTGCCGAGCCGGCCGATGCAGCCGATCCGAAAGGTCTCGGCCATCGTCAGCTTGCCCGGATAG
>WGBL01000430.1 GCA_015494375.1 Hyphomicrobiales bacterium
CCAGATCGTGGCCGACGGGCTCACCGAGAAAGATGGCTGGCTGCCGGTCAATCCCTCGGGCGGGCTCAAGGCCAAGGGCCATCCGATCGGGGCGACGGGGGTTTCGATGCACGTGCTCACGGCGATGCAACTTGTGGGCGCGGCGGGGGAGATGCAGATTCCCCATGCCGAGCTCGGCGGCATCTTCAACATGGGCGGGGCGGCGGTGGCCAACTATGTCTCGATCCTCGAGCGCATGAAATAGTCCCAAACGGGCCGCTCGTCCTTGCGGCCGCCTTTGCGTTTGCCGGCGATTCAATCAAGCGCGAACACGCTCCAAACATCGTATCTCCAGTGGGTTCTTTCGCTTGGGTTCTTTCGCTCGGCGGGATCATTCTGGCGAGGAGCGGCATGGGCGCCATCCCCGTCAGCCGCCGAGGAAGAGCTGGCCCACCTTGGGGTTGGCCAGCAGCTCCTCGCCCGTGCCCGCAATCGCCACCTGGCCCGAGACCAGCACATAGCCGATGTCAGCGAACTCGAGCCCCTTCTTGGCGTTCTGCTCGACCATGATAATCGTCTTGCCCTCGACGTTTTGCAGATCGTCGAGGATTTCGAAAACCATATCAATATAGCGCGGCTCAAGCCCGATGGACGGCTCATCGACGAGGAGCACCTCGGGGTTCATGACAAGCGCACGGGAAATCTCGAGAAGTCGCCGCTCGCCTCCGGACAGCACCTTGGCCGGGTGCTTGCGGCGCTGGGCGAGGCGTGGATACTTCTCGAAAATCCGCTCGGCCGCCTCCTTGGCCTGGTCGGGATCGGGCATGAGATAGCCGCCCATCCAGAGGTTCTCCTCGACCGTCATGCCGGGAAAGACCGATTTGTCCTGAAGGATATAGGCAATCCCCGCCCGGCTCAGCTTCTCGTTGGGCGAAAGGGCGGTGATGTCGAGCCTGTCATCGCCATCGCCAACGACAATGCGGCCGGAGTAGATGTCGTTGAAGCCGAAGATCGCATGAAGAATCGTTGACTTGCCCGCACCATTGGGCCCGATCAGGCAAAGCGACTGCTTGCGGCCGACGCGAAGATTGAGATTGTGCAGGATCTCCATCTTGCCATAGCCGGCATGCAGGTTTTCGATCGAAAGGAAAGGCGCACCTCTCGCCAGGCGTTCAAGCTCGGCGACGCTCACCTCCTCGGCGATCTCGGCTGCTTGGCGCGCCACCTCGTCGACCGAAATCACGGTCGCGACATCGCCCATGTGATAGCCGCTCGCCTGGCGCGCCCGCCGGCCCGTGCCAGCGCTGGCGTCAGCGCCCGCGCTTGCTTCGGCTCCCTCTCCCTTGTGGCCTCCGGTCTCGCCGCCCCTGCCGGCCGCCTCTCCGCTTATGGCCGTGCCGCCACCCTCCGCGCTCTCCGGCTCGTGTCCGACCGCGCCAGGCCCGCGCTCTCGCTCGCTCGTGGTCATCAGTGTGCTCCAAGATAGGCGTCGATTACGCGTTGGTCGTTGCGGATGGCTTCGGGCGGGCCCTCAGCCAAGAGGCGGCCGTGGGCGAGGCAATAGATCTTGTCGGCCATGTTCATGATCACCCGCATGTTGTGCTCGATGATCAAGAGCGTGATCCCGAGCTCGCTGTTGGCACGCTTGAGACGATCGATAAGCCCGTTGATGAGCGTTGGGTTGATGCCGGCCGTGGGCTCGTCAAGGAGCAGCACCGTCGGCTCGTTCATCAGTGCCATGGCGAACTCGAGCAGCTTCTGCTGGCCGAACGAGAGATCGCCCGCCAAGAGGTAGCGCTTCTCATAGAGGCCGACGAAATCGAGAAGCCGCTCCGCCTTCTCCAAATCCTCGCTGGTGTGCCGGCCGAACATGTCGAGAAAGCCCATCTTGCGGTGCGGCACCGAGATGAGCATGTTTTTCACGCAATTCATCTTGGCGTAGATGCGGGTCTGCTGGAAGGTGCGCAGGAGCCCGAGCCGCGCAATGCGCTGGACGCGCAGGCGCTGGATCTCACGCCCCTCAAAGCGGATGACGCCAGCATCGATGGGATGATAGCCGACGATGGAGTTGAAAAGCGTGGTCTTGCCCGAGCCATTGGGGCCGATGAGGCCAGTGATGCGGCCCCGCTCGACATCGAGTGAGATGTCCTCGTTGGCGACCACACCGCCAAAGCGCTTGGTCACGCCACGCACCTCGATGATCGCATCGCTCACGCGCATGTCTCCGTTTTCATTCCGCGGCCTCTGCCCTAGGAGCGCCGGCACGGGCCGCTGGGCCGCGCGTTTTTTCTTCCACGCGGATGCCGAACCATTCGGGCCTCTGCTCCATAAGCCAGCCAAGAATGCCCTGCTGGAAATAGACGACAATGATCACAATCAGCAGCCCGAGTGCGACCCATTGCCAGCCGAGCAGATAGGTCCAGGTGACCTCCTTGATCACGTGGAAAAGAACCGCACCGAGGATCGGTCCCCAAAGGATTCCCTTGCCGCCGAGCAGCACCATGAGCACCATGAAGATGCCGAACGTGATGGTCGGGAACGCCACCTCGAGCGGCTCGATGAAGCCCGTCATATTGCCGAAGATGGCGCCCGAGATGCCGAGAAAGAATGCCGAAATCGCCCAGGCCACGCGCTTGTAGCGGTTGGTATGAAGGCCCATGCCCTCGGCCTTCTCCTCATCGTCGCGGATGGCGTTGAGCGCAAGGCCGAAGCGCGTGCCATAAAGCCATTTGAGGAACAGAAAGGTCGCAACAGCCAGCGCAAACATCAGATAGTAGAAAAAGCGCTTGGCCTCGTCGGGACCGCCGGGATAGGTCGGCATCGAGATGCCCGAGCCGCCCCCGATCCAGTCCCAGGCGCCGACAAGCTCGCCCGCGGCAATGGCGACCCCGAGCGTGCCGATGGCGAAATAGGGCCCGCGCAATCCGAAAACAATGAGGCCGAAGAGGAAGGCAAAGAGCGTTGCAAGGACGCCCGCCGCCCCCATGCCGAGCCAGAAGCCCGTAAAATACTGCTCCGGTGTAAAGGCGAACTCACCACCACCGAAGGCCGCCGTATAGACGCCGACATCATAGACAAGGCCGATCTGCACAACGGCCGAGATGTACATGCCGGCGCCGAAGAAGAAAATGTTGCCAAGCGAATTGTAGCCCATCTGCCCGCCGAGCAGGTCCCAGGTGAGCGCAAAAACGATCATCAGCCAGAGGACGGAGATTTGCGAGACATAGGCGGGGAACAGGTAGGGCGCCGCGAGCCCGAAAAGCAAAACCGCGCCATAAAGCACAAGCCTTGCGATGTTGTTGCCGATGCTCATGGCTCCTGCGCTCATGGCTTCTGCGCTCATAACTACTGCACCACCTGGGCTACTGCACCACCTGGCGATTCATGGCTTGCTGGATCTGGCGGATGAGGAGAACAAAGACGAGGACCCCGACAACAATCGCCTGCTGAAACTCCGCCCCCAGCACAAAACCGCCGAACTGCTCGAAAATGCCGAGCCCGAGCCCCGAGGCGATGACGCCCGGCAGATTGCCAAAGCCCGCCGCCGTCACAATGACGAAGGCGCGGATCGAGTAGGTGATGCCATAGAACGGCTGGATCACCCAGATCATGACAATGAGCGCGCCCGCGGCGCCGCAAATGGCGGCATTGAGCGAATAGGTGAAAGCATAGACCCTGTCGGTATCAATGCCGAGCACCCGGGCCGCGCGCGGGTCCTGTGCGGTGGCGCGGATGGCCTGGCCCATGCGGCTCCGCTTCATGAAGGTGATGACCACGGCGGCGAGCAGAGCAGCAAGCAGGAAGGCGAACAGCTTTTGCGGCGCCACCGTCACCGCGCCGCCCAAGAGTGTGAGGCTCTCATAGCCCGGATCGACCGACTGGGTGTCGGAGCCGAATATGAGATTGAGCACCTGGGCAATGACGATGGCGATGCCGAAGGTGGCCAAGAGCGAGGTGAAAAGGTCGCGGTCGATCACCTTGGCGATCACCAGGCGATAGAGCAGCCAGCCGAGCCCCCAAAGCAGAGCAAAAGAAGCGACGAGCCCAGCAAGAAGCACCCACGGGCTCACACCGAACGTTTGGGTGAGCCACCAGGTAAGATAGCCCCCCACCATGACGAAGTCGCCCTGGGCGAGGTTCTTGACATTCATCACGCCCCAGACAAGGGCCAGCCCATAGGCCGAGAGCGCAAACACGGCGCCCACCAGCACACCGTCGATGAGGAGCTGGACATTGAACACTGGGGCGGCAAACAGAATGGAGAGGTTGCCGCAGGTCTGGGCAAAGAAATCGCAAAGGCCGAACATTTCGAACCTCAAAGCTCGAGGCGGCAGGGACACTGGCCAGTCGCCGCTCGCTTGCGCCAGTGCTCAGTGTTCCGCCTCCCCTCGCCATCCCCTCCCCGCCTTCCGCATGGAGCGCATTGAGAGCGCTTGCGGTCAAGGGGTGGTCAGTGAGGAACACGGAAGGCGGCGAGGGCCGGCTCCGATGAACCGGCCCTCGAGCTTGCATGCTGTTTTCTATTGCACCTTGCGCGGCCAGATGAGCTTGTGCGAGGCGAACTTCGACGGCGCCACAACGTTGTATTGGCCGTTCTGGACCTGCCGCAACACCATCGGCTTGGCGATGTTGTTGCCTGCCGGCGAGAACTTGATGGGGCCATAGAATGTCATCAAGTCGGTTGCCGCCAGCGCATCGCGCACCTTCTCTTTGTCGAGTGAGCCGGCGCGCTCGAAGGCGTCCTTGAAGACATAGATGGCCGCCGCCGCCTGAGCCGCCTGATAGGGAACCGAGCGGTTCTTGTACATATCATAAGCCGCCTTGAATTCCCGATTGAAATCGGCGGCGCTGCCGAACAGCGGGTCCTTGTAGGAGAGCGTCTCGGCCCATTGGGTCGAGCACAGGAAGCCCTCCGCCGTCTTGCCGAACTTGCCGATGATGTCGGCCGACTCACAGTGCGTGATGGCAATCATGGGGACGTCGATTTTCATCTCGCCCACCTGCCGCGTGAGCGTCGCTGCGCCCTTCGAGTGCCCCGATGCGATAAGCACGTCGGGCTTGAGCGCTTTGACCTTGGTGAGTGTGGCGCTCACGTCGGAGAGGTCGCGCGGCATCCTGTCGTCGATGACGATTTTCATGCCGTACTTCGCCGCGTCCTCTTTCACGCCCGCGCGGATGTCGAGCGAGAAGGGGTCGTTCTCAACCACCAGTGCTATGCGCACATCGCTGGGTTTCTTGCCCTGCCTCTTCTCGGCCACTTCCGCCGCCAGGGTGACGGCCGATGCCAAATACTGTTCCGAGGTCGAGAGGACCGCGAAGAGGTATTTGTAGCCCTTGTTGAACAGCGAGCGCGAAGCGCCTTCGGCCTCAACCATCGGGATCTTGTATTTCTCGGTCACCGGCGCAATCGCCTTCGTGAGCCCTGAAGAGTATGGGCCCAACATGTACTGCACCTTGTCCTGATTGATGAGGCGCTCGGCGAGCTGCGCGCCACGGGCCGGTGTCGACTCGTCATCATAGTAGATGACCTTGAAGTTGTAGCATTTGCCACCCACTTTGACGCCGCCGGCTTCCTTGATCTTGCGGATCGCAAACTCATAACCGTTCTTGGTATGAAGCCCGTTCGTCGAGTATTTTCCGGTGAGCGACAGTGCGGCGCCAAGCGTGATGGTGCCACATTCCTGTGCCATGGCAGAGCCTGGGGTCGCGGCGAACCCTGGGGCCAATAGCGAGCCGGGCAGCCCAAAAAGACCCGGGACAGCGCCAAACCCCGCAGCCGCAAGCGCCGTAAGAGCCACTTTCTTGATCGTCTTCATGCGTTTTCTCCCTAGTTGCTGGCCTGGCCAGTTCCCTTGTTTTTTCAGATCGGCCGCCAAAGAACAAGTGTTCTTTTGGTGGCCCATCGTTATTGGTGAAGGCGATTGATTGGTGAAGGCCATTGCCGCTTATCCGCGGCCATGCTCACAAAGTGCGCGCCCTGAAGGTCTCGCAACTGCTCATCCGGCCGCTCTCAAGCCCGCGCTTGAACCACCTGACCCGCTGCGCCGACGAGCCATGGGTGAAGGCATCGGGCACCACGCGGCCCTGGGTGCGGCGCTGGATCATGTCGTCGCCGATGGCGCTCGCGGCACGCAAGCCTTCCTCGATGTCGCCTTTCTCGAGGATCTGCTTCTCGCTATCGGCGCGGCGCGCCCAGACGCCCGCGAGGCAATCGGCCTGCAGTTCCATGCGCACCTGGAGGGCGTTGGCGTCGCGCCGGCTCATGCGCTGCTTGGCGGCCTGCACCTTCTCGGCGATGCCCAGCAGCTTTTGCACATGATGGCCCACCTCGTGGGCGATCACATAGGCCTGGGCGAAATCGCCCGGCGCGCCGAACTGATCGCGCAGCTGGCGATAAAAGCTGAGGTCGATATAGATCTTTTCATCGAGCGGGCAATAGAAGGGTCCCATGGCCGCCATGCCCGGCCCGCAACGGGTCTGGGTGAAGCCCGTATAGAGCACGAGCCGCGGATAGCGGTAGGTGCGCCCGATCTCGGCAAAGGTTGTGCGCCAGACGTCCTCGGTGTCGGCCAGGATCACCTTGACGAAGCGGGCAAGCTCATCAGACGCGTTCGAGGCCGGCCGCTGCGTTGGCCCGGTGCGGCGTGCAGCGCTGCGTCGATAGGGCTCGCTGCCGGGCATGCCCGGAATGTCGAGATCGGGAAAGCGCCCCGCCTCGCGCGAGCCGCCGGGGATGGGCAGCCCGCCACCGCCGCCGCCTCCGCCACCGCCCAGAATAATGCGCGGATCAACGCCGAACAGCAGCATCAGGCCGAAGATCAGCAAGAGCCCCATGATGCCGATGCCGCCCCCGCGTGCGCCGCGCGAACGCGGCAATGGAATGCGCATGCCGCGCCCACCGCCGCGGCCCGGAAAAGGAAACGGAAATGGCATGCCGCCGCGCCGGCCGCGCCGATCCTCGACGTTCTCGCTCTCGCGCCGCCCGCGAATTCTCACCATCGCTCACCGCCCTCGCATAATGTTTTGATGTTTTGCAGTGCCACTTGCCCAGTGCCGCTTAAAGCGCGCTGCGCACCCAATTGGAGACCTCGAAAAACCTTTCTCTCACGTGATCAACTCCGTTGTGCGAGTAGAAACCCAGTCGCGTGGCCTGCGCACCACCCGGACGCCTCCGTCCCCTTAGACTGCATCCCGCCAACTTCATGCCCGCATATGATCCGGGGATTGAGGGCGGCACGACGTCAATCCGAGCGGCCCTTGGCCCTGGATCGCCGATTCGGCGCCTGCGACCCGCGAAGCCGGCGCCCAGCGATGACATCGATGACGTCAGAGAGGGGCCGCTGCTTGCCTTGGCCTCCTGCCGCAACGTCATCGCTCCTCTCGGGCTTGACCCGGGGATCGGGCCGAGCAAGCCAGAGTCCGAAAGCACGATGTTTGCCTCTCAGGATTGTTAGGTCAAGGCTAGTCCTGTCCCGTTGTCACTGACACACGACGCGTTCAGCGGCTTGACAGTTGCTGGGCCCCCTACTTATATCGCGGCACGCTCTGGGGTGGGCGTCCTCGCGAGGGCCTTGTCCGAGCGCAGCGGTAATGATCCGGGCGCTGATGGTGTTGGCACGATCGTGCCGAAGGGCACAGCGCTGAAAATGTTGGCGCATGGGCCGCACATGTTGGTGCCAAGTGTTGCGGCCGAGCGTGTCGGGTTCCGTTCTCGGCGGAGTAGCTCAGCTGGTTAGAGCAGCGGAATCATAATCCGCGTGTCGGGGGTTCGAGTCCCTCCTCCGCTACCAACAAAATCAATGATTTAGCCAACCGCGCGGCGCCCGAAAATCTCTCTGGGTAACATATGAGTAACAAAATGTGCTGCGATTTGGCGCGCCGTTATGAGCGCCCATGGACACGTCTGTTACCCCAAATGTCATCGCCTCGGCGCGCCGATTAGCCGATTATAAGTGTCTTTCCCCTGGTCGCCCCCCGCACGATGCCGTCCAGAGTGTGAACCGCGGCTTTGCGACCGCACGATCGCCCGTCCTCTCCTGGGTTTGCCCTTGGAAATGCCCCTGACATTCAGAAAGGTAGGGGCAAAGGTAGGGCTGCTCCGTCACGAGTCCTTGAAAACACACGATAAATGAGCCGCCTCGCGTGCGCGCGCCGCCCGACTTCGACCCACCCACTTCGTGGGCCCATGTTGCCGCTCGCGCCCTTGCCATCCGGCACCGCCGCGGCCCAGCGCGCGTGCGAACCGGCCACTGCGGCCGCCGGCATGAGAGCAAGCTCGTATAGGTTCCGGCGGCCTTGCCCTCCAAAGTGAAGGATGCAGACAGAGACGATCGCGGGCTGATGGCCGACACGTTTGAGCGGAGCGGGTTTCGGGTCAAAGTCGGGCACAATCTAAAGGCCTCCTGCACTTCCCATGAGCACCTCTAGGATCGCTCCTTGCCCTTTCTTGGTCTTGCCCCTCACCACCCGATACTCTCTTGCGGCTGCGAGTCGCGGCCAACGAAGCGATACAAAGGCGGCAAACTTGTCTGCATGGCCCCTTTGCATGGCGCTGTATGATGCGACCTCGAGCATCCATAACCAACTCCACTTTTCCTTCTGTTGAAGGCAAAAGAAGTGCATGAATAAATTTTCAGCTGACGCCTTGAAGGTGCGCCCTCTCACACCCAAATAGGGCCCAAGCGCCACCATGAGGCATCGGTGGCGAGATCAAGTTCCACGAAAATCGGCCAGACAGCCGGAAGTGCGATCTGTTCCTTTTGCTCTCTAGGAACACGTTCTTCCGGAGGGGAGCGTGTGAGCGAATTTCAGTCCACTTTCGAGTGTGCCTGGCCCCCAACCATGAAGGGATTGAATAAACCCATGCGTTCACTGAGACATCTCTGCACACTTTCCATCGCCACAATTTTCGCCACAGCGTTGTCTGTCGGAAATCCAGTGTTTGCTGAGAAACGAAATGAGACGCCGCCAACCCAGAAACGGTTGAATTCCGACACAGAGAAGAGGGTGAACAAGACCCGAGAGAAAAAAACCGAGGAAAAACGCAAGTCCGTTCTGCAAGACGCGCGCATAGCCGTTCGTGAAACAGAAAACGCCCTCAAGCTGTTGGACGAGAACAAACCCGAGCAAGCCTTGAAGGCTCTCGAGCGGGCGACAGGAAAAATTGAAATCATCCTCGCCCGTGATCCGAATCTCTCTCTTGCGCCGGCAGGCATTTATACGGTCACTTACGATGTCCTCGCAGACATTGACGCCGTAAACGCGCTGCGCAAACAGGTGCAGAGGGCTATGGAGAAAGGCCGTCTGCAAGAGGCCCGGCATTTGATAAAGAATCTTGCAAGTGAAACGGTCATCTCCGTGACGAGCATCCCCCTTGTCACTTATCCAGATGCCATCAAGTTGGCTGCAAAATACATAGCAAGGAATCAAATCAACGAAGCAAAACGACTTCTCCAAACGGCACTCAGTACGCTTGTCGTCACCGAAACCATCATTCCCCTGCCGATTGTCGCTGCCGAACGTCTTCTCGAGCAGGCAAAGGTGTTAGCGGAAAAGAGCAATCGCACTGAAGCAGAGAACAAACTTCTCACAGAAAGTTTGAGGAAAGCCCGACAAGAGCTCGAATTCGCAGAGGCCTTGGGGTACGGCACCGAGGAAGATTTTCGAAACGTCTACAGGGAGATCGAAAACATTGGCGAGAAGACGGAAGGAGGAAAATCAGAAACCGGCTTGTTCGCTTCGATTAAGGAATATCTGGAGAACATGGTGAGCGCTCTGCAACCAAAATCCGACACGCAGGGGAATGACAAAGAGGGCGCCAAAGCTGGTAATGGCAACGGGAACGAGAATAAGAAATAAGGCCTCATCACATCAGTCCTTACTGGATAAGGGAACACAATCGCAATAGAGCCCGACTATGCTTTCTCGTTGGGCCGCCTGGGCGAGCGCTGGCGTGCCAACTTCCTCGTCGAGATCGTGCGCGACGCGATGACCACACCATGGCCATCGCGCGCGCGCAGCGGTCTCGGCGTCTCCTCCATCTTGCGCAAGCTCCTTGCCTATCAGGCCCTCTGGCACACGAAGGGGCATGAGAGCCAGTGGGGATGGATAAACTTTCGTGTCCTCTTCGTGACTGAAGGCCGCGAGAGAATGGAGCACATGCTTGCCAGCCAGCGCTTTCTTATGGCCTGCTAGAGCGCGTTCATTTTTTGCCGAATCGTTTTGGGGATTCCCTTTTCTTGCGAACAGTGATTCAAGATGGGTGCTGGAGAGGAGGCCAGCATCCATGGTCAAACCACTCAGTTTTGATCTTCGCACACGGATCAAGGCCGCCGTTGAGGGCGGCATGTCGTGCCGGGCGGCGGCGCGGCGCTTTGGCGTGAGCCCCTCTACTGTCGTCAAACTGATGAAGCGCTACCGTGCGACAGGCTCTCTGGAGCCGGGGCAAATCGGCGGCCATCGAAAACCCATTTTGGAAAATGAACGGGCGTGGATTCTCGCGCGGATTGCCGAGCAGCCCGACATAACTGTGCGTGCCCTGGCGGACGAGCTGGCCGCACGCGGCACCATCGTCAGCCATGTCTCGGTATGGAACCTGCTCAAGCGCGAGGGATTGAGCTTTAAAAAAAACCGTGCTCGCCAGCGAGCAGGACCGACCTGACGTTGCCCGCCGACGGACCCGGTGGAAGAAATATCAAGGCCGCATCGGCCCGGCGCGGCTCGTGTTTATCGACGAAACCTGGGCCAAGACCAACATGGCGCCTTTGCGGGGCTGGTGCCGGCGTGGCGAGCGCCTGCGCGCCAAGGTGCCGCACGGCCACTGGCGCACGATGACCTTCATTGCTGCGCTCAGGCATGATCGCATCGAGGCGCACTGCGTCATCAGCGGCCCGATCAATGGCGCCGTCTTTCTCGCCTATGTCGAGCAAATGCTGGTGCCAACGCTCAAGCCCGGCGACATTGTCGTCCTCGACAACCTCAGCTCGCACAAGAGCAAAGCGGTGAGCCGCGCCATTCAGAGCGCCGGCGCGCATCTCCTCTTCCTGCCGCCCTATTCGCCCGACCTCAACCCGATCGAGCAGGTGTTTGCCAAACTCAAAGCGCTCCTGCGCAAGGCTCGTGCCCGCACCGCGGACGCCGTCTCAGACGCCATCGGTGGCTTGCTCGATCAATTCTCCCCAGAGGAATGCGCCCACTATTTCAGAAATGCCGGTTATGCGTCCATGTAAGTTGAACATGCTCTAATGAATGCAGGATAAATTTTCCGCGGGGGCCGATCAAAAATCACCAGACCAATACAAAATCGGAACGCCCCCAGATGACGGTGCTGACGTTCGGGGTTATGGGTCCCCGACAATCCCGCCGGGGAAAGGCGGCGCACGTTTGCACTCGTTGCGGCTGCGGGATTTCGGGGACGACAACGCCCAGCGCAGCTGCTGCCTTCCCGGTTCTGGCTTCTGGCTCCTGGCTAGGAGTGTGTCCGAGAATTGACAAACGAGCGAAGCTCAGAGAATGAGATTCTATTCGCGCTCGCGACGTCCAACTTTGCCGACGCAAAATTGCGCTTCTCGTAGAGTTCAACGCGCCTAACGTGGTTGCCAGCATCGTCCGATAGAATTTCATTCTACCATTTTGTGTCGCATATGAATATTCGGACAGGCTCCTAGGCGCCGTTGAGCTTGGCGAAGGCGGGCGGGCGCTTCTCGAGGAAGGCGGCGAAGGCTTCGCGCGCCTCAGGGCTCTTCAAGCGCGCGGCAAAAAGCGCCGCCTCTTCGTCAATGCGGGCGAGAACCGCTTCGCGCGAGCCCCGCATGAGCCGACGGGCGGCCGCAAGCGCTTCGGGTGGCCTGGACGCGAGCTTGAGCGCCACCTGGCGGGCGTAGCTCTCGATCTCCTCGCTCGGCACGACCTCATTGACGAGCCCGACCTCGCGGGCCCGCTCGGCATCGAAGGAGGCGCCGAGACAAAGCATCTCAAACGCCCGCGCGTAGCCCATGCGCGCCGGCATGAGAAGGCTCGAGGCGGCCTCGGGCACAAGCCCCAGATCGAGAAAAGGCGTCTCGAAGCGGGCTGCGGGGCTCGCATAGACGAGATCGCAATGCAAAAGCAGCGTTGTGCCGATACCGATGGCGGGCCCGTCGACGACGGCGACAAGGGGCTTGTCAAGCTGCGCAAGCGTGCGCAGAAAGCGCAGGACAGGGGTGCCGAGTGCACCATCCTCGGCATAGGCGAGGAAATCGGCGATGTCGTTGCCGGCGCTAAAGATGCCGGGCAGCCCCGCGATCATATGCACCCGCACATCTCGGGCCCCCTCACCCTCTTCGAGCGCGGTGACAAGCGCCTCGTACATGGCGGCATTGATGGCGTTCTTTTTCTCAGGGCGATGGAAGCGGATGGTCGCGACCCCACCCTCGCGTGCGACCTCTATATGCATTCGGGAGGCTCCCCTACGCTGTGCAAAGTACGGGCTACACCACTGCGAGGGTGTGCGCGTCGAGTGCCAGCACGCTCTCGGCGCCGCTCATCACAGCGCGGGCGAGACCGCGTGCGAGCGGCGCCTGGTCGTGGGCGAAAAAGCGGGCGAGATCGAGGTGAGCGGTGTAGGCGTTGCCCCCGCCGGCCTCACGTGCTGCGGCCAGCGCGTTGCGCGCGAGATAGACGCCGCCCGCGGCAATGCCGAAGAGCCGCAAATAAGGCGTGGCGCCCGCAAGCACCTGGTCCTGGTTGGCAGCGAGGTTCGCGAGCACCCATTTGCTCGCTTCCTCGAGAGCGGCCAGCGCCTCGCCAAGTGGTGCCGCAAGCTCAGCGAACACCGGTTGGTTGGCACCGCGCAAGTCTTCGACCGACCCCGCAAGCGCCGCCAAGTAGCGTGTGAGCACAGCCCCCTCCTCGAGCGGCACCTTGCGCAGCACGAGATCGATGGCCTGGATGCCGTTGGTGCCTTCGTAGATGGCGTAAACGCGGCTGTCGCGCCAATGCTGGGCGGCGCCCGTCTCCTCGATATAGCCCATGCCGCCATGCACCTGGATGCCGAGCGAAGCGCTCTCGATGCCGGCATCGGTCGAGAACGCCTTGGCCACCGGCGTGAGCAGAGCAACAAGCGCGGCCGCCTCGCGACGCACCGTCTCATCATTATGGAGCCGCGCCCGGTCGCTCGCGCCCGCCGTGGCATAGCAGATGGCGCGCGCGGCCGCCGTCATCGCCTTCATTGTCAAGAGCATGCGCTTGACGTCGGGGTGCGCGACAATCGCCGCCCGCGCGCCCGGTGGCGTCTCGGCGGTGCGGCCCTGCTGGCGCTCATGGGCATAGGCAAGCGCCTGCTGGCTGGCGCGCTCGCCGATCGCCACCCCCTGAAGGCCGACGGCCAGGCGCGCCGCATTCATCATGATGAACATGACCTTGAGCCCCTTGTGCGGCTCGCCGATAAGATAGCCCACCGCACCCTCCTTTTCGCCATAGTTCATGACGCACGTGGGGCTTGCATGAAGCCCGAGCTTCTCCTCAAGGCCCGCGCATGTGACGTCGTTCCGGGGGCCGAGCGAGCCATCCTCATTGACGAGGTATTTCGGCACCAGGAAAAGCGAGATGCCGCGCGTGCCAGGGGGCGCATCGGGCAGCCGCGCGAGCACCAGATGGATGATGTTCTCCGTCAACTCATGCTCGCCATAGCTGATAAAGATCTTGGTGCCGCGCAGGCGGTAGGTGCCGTCGTCGTGGGGCTCGGCCCGGCAACGGAGCGCACCGAGATCGCTGCCCGCCTGGGGCTCGGTGAGATTCATGGTGCCGGCCCATTCGCCGCTCACCAGCTTGGGCAGATAGCGGCGCTTGATCTCATCGGGGGCGGCCGCAGCGAGGGCATCGACGACGCCTTGCGTCAGGAGCGGGCAAAGGGCAAGCGCGGGGCAGGCCGCATTCCAGATCTCGGTGGCGGCAACCGAGACGGTCGCGGGCAGGCCCTGGCCGCCGATCTCCTCGGGGCATGGCAGCGCCGCCCAGCCCGCCTCGCACCAGCGCTCATAGGCGTCCTTGAATGCACTCGGCTGAACCACCTTGCCATCGACGAGGCGTGCGCCCTCCGCGTCGCCCACACGGTTGAGCGGCGCGAGCTCCTCGGCCGCAAAACGGCCCGCCTCCTCGAGCACGGCGCGCACCAGATCGAGGTCGAGCTCGCCGAAAAGCCCGCGCTCGATCGCCTCGTCGAGAGCGGCCGCGGTGCGCATGGTCAGGATCATGTCGTCAATGGGAGCGCGATAGCTCATGGCAGGCCTCTGCGGTTGGTGCTCTCTTCGGTGCTCTTTTTTGCTCTTTTTTGTGCTCTTTGCTCTTTGATGAATGTGGTTGTGTTGCGGCCAGGGATTGCCGTGACCTTGTCGTGCGTGACCTTGTCGTGGCGGCGCCCACGCTGTACCTAGCGGGCAAGTGCAAACTTTGTACGGCTTTCGGTGCACAACCGCAATCGAGCGCAATCTAGGCCGAAGCGGCGCAATCGCAAAGCACTTGAGCGGCTCTGGAAAACGCCTATGCCCATTCGCCCCGCCAATGACACGACAATCGCCGAGGCCGGCGCGCGCTTGCGCGCGGGCGAGCTCGTGGCATTTCCCACGGAAACCGTCTATGGGCTTGGCGCCGATGCCACGAATGGCCAAGCTGTCGCCAGGATATTCGAGGCCAAGGGGCGGCCGCGCTTCAATCCGCTTATCGTCCATGTTGCGGACATGGAGGAAGCACGCGCGCTCGGCCATTTCAATGAAATCGCAACGTCCTTGGCCGCGCGCTTCTGGCCCGGCGCCTTGACGCTTGTTGTCGAGAGGCGCAGGCCGTCGCCGATCGCTGATCTTGCGGTGGCGGGGCTCGAAACCATTGCCCTTCGTGTGCCCGCCAACGACATCGCCCGTCGCGTGATCGCCGCGAGTGAACGCCCCATCGCAGCGCCGAGCGCCAACCCTTCGGGACGCTTGAGCCCGACGACGGCCCAAGCCGTGGCCGCCGAGCTTGGCGAGCGTGTGGCGCTCATTTTGGACGGAGGCGCGGCGGCCCTCGGCATCGAGTCGACGATCGTCCATGTCGCCAAGGAGCGCGCCACATTGCTCCGCCCCGGGGCCATCGCGCGGGCTGAGATCGCCACGCTGCTTGGCGGGCCGCTTGCCGATCCGCGCAAAAGAGCAGACGCGCAGCCGGAGGCGCCGGGCCGTCTCAAGAGCCACTATGCCCCACGCCTGCCGCTTCGGCTCGGGGCGCGCCACGTGGAGGCCGGCGAAGCGCTCCTGGCATTCGGCCCTGATGTGCCACCGCACGACGGGCCGACGATCAACTTGAGCCCCGAGGGCGATCTGCGCGAGGCGGCAGCGCGCTTTTTCTCCACTCTCAGAGAGCTCGACCAAAGTGGCGCCGAGCGCATCGCCGTGATGCCCATTCCCGATGACGGGCTCGGCGAAGCATTAAACGATCGCTTGCAGCGGGCGGCGGCACCGCGGGGAATGGACGCAGAGAGTGCCCAATGAGCAGCGCGCGC
>WGBL01000431.1 GCA_015494375.1 Hyphomicrobiales bacterium
CATGCGCCCGAGCCCGCGCCGCGTGGCACCGCCGAGCCGGAAATCGGGCCGGCTCATGAGGAAGAGAAGCCTTCTGAAGGTCTCCCTGTCCTCGTCAAGGCAATTATCGCGCCCCCACATGGCGATCTCGAAGGAGAAGCGATAGCCCGCGGGCAGCGACGTTCGGTCGAACTTGCCTTTATCCGCCACGGCGAGCCGATCCGAGAGGCAGACATGATCACGCGTGACCGGCGCCTCGCGAAGGGCATGGGCGAGGAGGACATCCCGGCACCTTTCCGCGCCTTCTGACCCGGAAAGCAAGCCTTCGACGGCCCGATCGCGAGAATCGTGAATATGGCCGAAGGAAATCTCGAGCCGTGAGGCGGCGCCTTCCTGGTTGCCACGTTCCTCGTAACCGAAGAGTGGGGCGGCACCTCCTTCTCGCTTTTCGCCCCAGGCCCGCACCCAGAGGGCGCGCAAGACGCCGGCAAGGCTCGTTCCGGGAATCGTGGGCAGCCCATTGCCATCGCGCACGAGGGCCGTGTCGAAAAGCCCCGTGCCGAGCCCCGTCCCGACAGACAGCGGTGTCTCGGCTTCCAGTACAAAACGGAGAACATGGCGATGGGTGGCTGCGCTTGGAGCGTTGCTCATAAGGCCACCTCCCGCGCCGTGGCGCTGTCCGCATGGTCCCGCGCCCAATTGGCGAGCTTTCCGAGCGCCTCGTGAAGGGGCGCATTTTGTCTTTCGTCATACGCCTCGACGCAGCCCTTGAGCCACGCTTCAAAGCTCTGGCGTCTCGGCGCGCCATCGCGCCCGCTGAGGATGCCCTCGTCTTCCCAACCTCCAGTGCGACAAATGCGATCCTCGCCCGCGAACAGGGCGCCGATGAGTGCGGCCTTATCCGGCTCGGGTGAGCGTTGGCAAAGCGCGAGCACGCGCCCCCATTGGCTCTTGCCGGGCCCCGCCTCAATGTTTGCCGACAGCCGTCGTGCCGTCGCATAGAGCGCTTCAAGTTCCTTGCGCCAGCACTCCACCACGGCCTCGGTGTTCTCTGCCTTCGCGGATGTCTCGGAGCGGGCCTTGAGCCAGGCGATCAGGTCCGACGCGCGCTCATCACCTTGCGCACGCCAGAGGGCCGTCGCCGCCTCGCCCTCGTCTTTCACCGGGGCGAGCACAGGTGCGATCGCACCATCCGCGCAAGGCTCCGGGCCATCCAGCAGAGCCGGCTCGGCCCAGACGCGCCCAAGCCCTTGTGCGCGATGAAGGCCGAGGCCCGAGGCGAGGCCGTCAAGCCGGGGGACAACGCCATCCCTGAAGCGATAGCGCAACACGCTGCCTTGCGCGATCACGGCACGGTCCGTCTCGCGGCATTGCAGATAGGCATTGAACGGCGCATAGCGACGCGTGAGTGCGACGAAGCTCTGTTCGGGGACGAGCTCACCCTCACCCTTGCCGCACAGGCCGAGCTGCCATGGCTCGGGGGCGAGGAGGGGCGTCCCATGATCGTCGACAAGCGCGAGATCAGATAGAAGCCAAAGCGTCAGCTCCTGGGCGGCTCTCGCGGTGGACGGCGCCGGCCAAATGCTGCCCACATTCTCCAGGACCTCGACCTCTGCCTCGCCGCCGAACTCCGCCTTGCGCGAGCGGCCAAGGCGCAAGCGTGCACCGTCCTGAAACACCTCACGCAGCCTGTCGAAAAGCGCGTCCTCGACCCCGTCATCCGCTTCGATGGCGGCAACGAAACACTGGCCGGCCTCGAGAAAGCTGTAGCCGAAGAGTTGCCCCTCTGCCGCGCGGCGCGTGCCTTCGGCCAGGGCCGTCTTCATCCGATAGCCGAGCTTCGGCCGCACCACCTCGAGATTGGCGGCGACATAGCCCTTGAGCGCCTCCGGCTGCGTCTCATTGCCAAACTGACCGATGGGATAGTTCTTGACCGCGCCCTCCCGCAGCGCCTTCTGCCGGGGATCAATGCCATCGCGCCTGTGTTTGGCCTCCATCAGGCATTGCGGCATGGGGTAGGCGACATGGCCGCTCCTCGTCACAGGCAGGCCATTGCTGAAGCGCACCCGGCCTGAGTGGAAGACCGTGTATGCCGCCGATGAACCGAGGTCTTCAATGAGCCGCTCATAGAGCCGCGCCGCCGCCCAACCCCAAAGCGTCGCGCCGGGGATATGGTCGAGCGCCTCATGGGCGCCGACGGTTGCGGCATTGCGCGTGAAGAC
>WGBL01000432.1 GCA_015494375.1 Hyphomicrobiales bacterium
ATCCGGTGCTCGTCGTGGGCGAGATTGAGCACCCCACGATGGCTCATCATGATGTTGAAGTTGAGCTCACGCCCGAGCCCCTTCCAGAGCTGCATGGCGTGGTCGTAGATGGCGGCGCTTTGGTCGTAGAGATAGTTGGAACGGATAATCGTCGTGTTGCGCCCGGCGTTGCCGCCGCCGAGCCAGCCCTTGTCGACAAGCGCAATATCGCGGAGCCCGTGCTCCTTGGCGAGGTAATAGGCCGTTGCCGTGCCATGTCCGCCTGCGCCGATGATGACGGCATCGTAGCTCTTTTTCGGCACCGTCTCATGCCAGACGGGCCGCCAGCCCGAATGGCCTCTGAGCCCCTCCCTCAACAGCGACCAGATGGAATAGTCCGCCATCGGTTTCGTCCCCGCGCCTCCTCATCGCCCGTTCGCGGCTGAACCGCACCCTTCGGTCGGCTCGCTTCCTCCCCGCAGCTCCCCATCGCCGCCCGAAGGTGGCATCCCCTCCGGGCTCGCGCCACAGGCAGGCGGCCTCCCGGGGTCGGTCATCACACCCCTGGGGTCAAGTCCTCACAGCTGGTGAGGCAATCAAATAATCAGATTCGCTCGCAATCGGCCTCTTCTTCCTTCGTAGGATACCGAGAGGAGATCGAGTTTCGCTCATGTTTCCTGATCGGTCATGTCTCGCGAGAAGTGGCGCCAAGGCTTGGCCCATGGCGACCTGGGTTTGCTCGCCCGCGACGCCCTTCGGGGCGGTCCCGGGCTCGACTGTGCCCTCCTTCCCGCTCCGCGCCGGGAGCGCAAGCTTGAGCCGGCCAGGCGCCGAGGAGCGCCCCAACGCGCAAGTTGGCGCTTGACGAAGATCGACAAATTGTCGCAGCGTGCGAGACGGTGCTGTTTGCGGGCAACGCCGCCTGTCGTTGCCGCCCGACATTACATTGCCTCTTATGGCTGCTGTCTGTCACAACTGTCTGTCCTAGCCGTGTGTCGCTGAAGTGTCGAGGAGCCGAAGCGATGCTGAGCAAAAACAGGGCTCTGGCCGAGAACATCTATTTCTTTCTGGTGCCGAAGTTTTCCATGATCAGTTTTGCCATGGCCGTCGAGGCGCTGCGGCTGACCAATCGGGTGCTCGGGCGCGCGGCCTATGAATGGCATCTGGTCTCACGTGATGGCGGCCCCGTCGAGGCATCGAACGGCATCCTTGTGAGTGTCGATCGCGAACTCGAGGCGGTGCAGCGCGAATGCATGGACCCGACCCGCACGCGCATGGTCATCGTCTGCTCGGGCATCGAGGTCGAAAGCTTCGATGAGCCCCGAGTCTTCGGCTGGCTGCGGCGCCTTCACAGCTTCGGCGTAGCGGTGGGCGGTCTTTGCACGGGCGCCTGGGTGCTGGCGCGCGCGGGGCTTTTGCACAACCGGCGCTGTGCCATCCATTGGGAGAACCTGCCGGGCTTTGTGGAGCGCTTTCCCGAGGTCGATGCCCGCTCGTGCCTGTTCGAAGTCGATCACGACGTCTACACCTGCGCGGGCGGCACCGCACCGCTTGACATGATGCTCCATCTCGTCGGCCAGAACGAGGGCGAGCGCGTCGTCGCCAAGGTCTGCGAGCAATGCCTCATCGATCGCATTCGCCCGGCTCACGATCGCCAGCGGCTGCCCATCGGCGCCCGGGTCGGGGTGCAAAACCCGCGGCTCCTTTCCATCATTGAGCTGATGGAGGCCAATATCGCCGAGCCGCTCTCGCTTGCCGAGATCTCGCGCCGCACCGGGATCTCGCGCCGCCATGTTGAGAGACTCTTTCGCCAGCACCTGGGGCGCTCGCCCGCGCGCTACTATCTCGATGTCCGGCTCGAGCGCGCCCGGCGGCTCTTGCGCCACTCCAATCTGCCGATCATCGAGGTTGCGATCGCCGCCGGTTTCGTCTCGGCCTCGCACTTCTCCAAGCGCTATCGCGAGCGCTATGCCGTCTCGCCCCAGGCCGACCGCCGCGCGTATGAGCCCGAGGTCGGCCTGCTTATCGCCGAGGGGCATTGAACGGGCCGAGGAGCATTGAACGAAAGGGCGCACGCGCAGCCTGTTTGCTCACGTTCGCTCGCGCCGCGCGCTCGTGATCGAGTCCCGCAAAAAGCTCTGGAGATCATCGCGCCGCCGATTGATGCGGCGGCGGCCTCCGCCTAGGCTCGCCCGTCAGGCGAGCGGGATTCGCTCACAAGCGTAATCTCGCCCGCTCGTTCCACGATCATGGCGTTGAAACCGCAGTTGAACCTGGGGGTCTGAGCATGTCCGAGCTTCACGAGGCTACGCGCAAGCAATTGAGGTCCTTTGTCGAGCGGATCGAGCGGCTGGAAGAGGAGAAGGCGGCCCTTGCGGGCGACATCCGTGAGGTCTATGCCGAGGCCAAGTCGGTGGGTTTCGATACCAAGGTGCTGCGCCAGGTGATCCGCTTGAGAAAGCAAGACCTCAACGAGCGCCAGGAGCAGGAAGCGATCCTTGCCACCTATCTTCATGCCCTCGGCATGCTGGATGAGCCCAATGCGAGCGCGGCAGAGGCGGGCCCGGCAGACGCCGGCTCGCTCGACGCGGCCGCATGAGAGTCGTTGGCCGCCGGCTCGGCCGAGGTCGGTTTCGTTGCCCGTGTTTCGATTCGCGGCATTGACTTATCGCAATGAGCCAGCACATTGGGGGCGCCGGAGCCGGCCACGCCCCCGGGTGTGCCTCTTGAGCGTCTCCTGGGGCGCGGCGGGCGCGGCCAAAGTGCGCAGCCCGGCGTGCGGTGAGGGGCAGCCACGTGGCTCCTGCGCCAACGACAGCAGGCGGCGATAGCGACAAGAACCTCTGGCGAAAGCACTTGTGGTGACAGCGAGGACGGCTGCTCCATGGCCAAAATCACTTTCATTGCTCACGATGGCACCGAAACAGTCGTCGAGGCCGAACCGGGCATGACCGTCATGGAGGCGGCGGTCAAGAACTCGGTGCCGGGGATTGAGGCCGAGTGCGGCGGCGCCTGTGCCTGCGCCACCTGCCATGTCTATGTCGATGACGCCTGGCGGGAGAAGACGGGCCCGCCGAGCGAGATGGAGGAGGACATGCTCGACTTTGCCTTCGAGGTGCGTGAGTCGAGCCGCCTCAGCTGTCAGATCAAGGTGGTCGAAGAGCTCGACGGCCTTGTGGTCCGCACGCCCGAAAAGCAGTTTTGAGTGCTGCGCGTGCCTCACCCAGAACCCCGGGTTTCCGCGATTTAGAGCATCTCGTCCATTTGCTCATGAATGCTCCCTGATGGATGCTCCCGAATGCGAGGTCGCCCGGCAACCGCGCCGCGTCAACGCGTAAAGGACCATAGGACATGGACAAGACAGGCCCGACAGCTGCGGATGGGCGCGCCGCGCCGTCGTCCGAGGCGCCCATCGAGACCGATGCCGTTATCATCGGCGCGGGGCCCGTGGGCCTCTTTGCGGTCTTCGAGCTCGGGCTTGTCGACATCAAGGCCCATCTCATCGACATCCTCGACAAGCCAGGCGGCCAATGTGCCGAGCTCTATCCGGAAAAGCCCATCTATGACATTCCGGGCCTGCCGGTGGTCTCGGGCCAGGAGCTGACCGACCGCCTGCTCGAGCAGATCCGGCCCTTTGAGCCCACCTTTCACTTCGGCCAGAGGGTCGATGCGCTTGAACGGTTGGCCGACGGCCGCTTTCGCCTCGTCACCGACCGGGGGAATGCCTTTGTCGCCAAGGTTGTCGTGATCGCCGCAGGCGGCGGCTCGTTCACACCCAAGCGCGCCCCCATTCGCGGCGTCGAGGAATACGAAGGCCGCTCGGTCTTTTATGCGGTGCGCCGGAGAGAGGACTTTCGCGACCGCCGTCTCGTCATTGTGGGGGGCGGCGATTCGGCGCTTGACTGGACGCTCGACCTCGAGCCCATCGCAAAGAGCCTCGCACTCGTCCATCGTCGCGAGAAGTTCCGCGCCGCGCCGCAGTCGGTCAAACGCATGTTCGAGCTGGTGGAGGCGAGGCGGATGAGCTTTCACTTGGGCCAGATCGCCGAGCTGCATGGCTCGGACGGCCAACTCGAGGCCGTCGGTGTACGCAGCAAGGACGGCGCGCTCACGCGCATCGAATGCGACGCGATGCTCGCCTTCTTCGGCCTCACCATGAAGCTCGGTCCGATCGCCAATTGGGGCCTCAATCTGCACGAGAACCTCATTCCGGTGGACACAGAGAAGTTCGAGACGAGCGAGAAGGGCATTTTCGCGGTCGGTGACATCAACACCTACCCCGGCAAGCTCAAGCTCATTCTCTCGGGCTTTCACGAGACGGCGCTCATGGCCCAGGCGGCCCATGCCATTGTCCATCCCGACAGAAAGCTCGTCTTCCAGTACACGACGTCTTCAACAAGCCTTCAGAAGAAGCTCGGCGTGCGCTGAGCCGCGCCGAATGGCGGGGGTGGCGGGGGCGCCTTATTCGGCTGGGGTTGCAAGCCGGGCGGGCGACCAGCGCACCTCACGGCCGGGCGCCGGCGCCTCTGGGATGAGCCGTGCGAGCCCGAGCGAACACGCCGCGATCCCGGCGCCGATGAGAAAGACCGCAGTAGGGCTCGTGAGCCACAACAGCCCCAGGGGAATCGGCAGGGCGATCGCCGCAATATGATTGATCGAGAAGGCCACACCTGCTGAAGGTGCGAAATCGGCCGGATCGGCGATCTTCTGGAAATAGGTCTTGATGGCGATGGCCATGGCGAAGAAGGCGTGATCGAGGAGATAAAGCGCGGCCGCAAGCCATGGCGAGCTGACAAAGGCATAGGCGGTAAAGACGCCAATGAGGCCCAGGTATTCGAATGTAAGGGCCGTGCGCTCGCCAAAGCGCGTGATCAGCCGGCCGATCCGCGGCGCCAGCAGCATGTTGAAAAGGTGGTTGGCGAGAAAGAGCGTGGTGATGGCCGTCACAGAGAAGGAGAACTTCTCCACCATCATGAAGCCGGCGAATACGATAAAGATCTGCCGCCGCGCACCGGCCATGAACACAAGGGCATAATAGAGCCAGTAGCGCTTTCTGAGGACGAATTCGCGTCGCTGCACGATCCTTTGCGGAAAGACCGGATAGGCGAGCCAGACGAAGCCGGCAATCGCGAGCGTAATAAGGCCGACGAGGAGATAAACGGCGGCATAGTCGAGCCCGAGGAGCGTCCAGGTGAGGTAGACAAAGCCATAGGCGGCAAGTGCGGCGAAGGAGCCTGCGGCGATGATCCGGCCAAGGCCATGGCCGGCTTGTGCCTTCGGAAGCCACTGGAGGGCGAGCGACTGGGCGATCGTCTCATAGTAGTGAAAGCCGAGCGACATCAGGAGGGTGGTGGCATAAAAGCCATAGGCGTTCGGCAGAAGGCCGGTGAGCCCCGTCCCCAGCCCCAGGCAGACGAGGGCCAGGAGCGCCAGCGACTGCTCGCGGATGACGAACAGCACAAGCACCACACCAAAGGCGAGAAAACCCGGGATTTCGCGGATCGTTTGCAGGATGCCGATCTCGGCGCCGGTAAAGCCGACCCGCTCGATGGCGAAGTTGTTGAGGAGCGTGAACCACGTCTGGTGCGAGAGCTGCATCGCCACCGAGAGGAGCATGAGCATGACAAGAGGCGAGCGCCAGCCGCTGCTTGCGGCGGTGTCGGCCCTATGAGGCATATTTGCCCCGGACGCCCCATGTGACCCATGCGAGTCGCGAGTCCCATGCTCCTCCCCGCGTGACGATGTCCTTTCCGCGCTCATCGGGCGCTTATATCACGCCGCGCGGGCGACGCCAGCGCCAGCATGCCATCGAGCGATGCTCGAGCTTTGTCTGGCGCCCGTCAGCGTTTTTCTTGGCACCGCTCGTTCTTGCTCAGCGCCGCTTGTTCTTGCGCAGAATGCTCCTGGCCAGGAGGCGCCGCAGGCCTTGGGGGCCCTTTGACATAAACCATTTGGCCGCTCGATAGAGCCCGCGTCGCCAAACCAGCCGATAGAGCCGGCCACGCCAGCTGAGTGGTATCTCATAGTCACAGACGTCGGTGAGGGTGTCGGTCCACGACAACTTGTAGGCATCGGCCGGCGCCATCAGATCGAAGACCTCAAGCCCGAGAGCGAATGCGCGACGGACGATCTCCTCGGTCTGCAGGAGGCCCGGGCTGTAGCGGGCATAGTCCATATCGAATGTGAGGATGTGGCCGATGTGGCGCCCTTTGGCGCAAAAACCGATCTCGTAAGCGACCGCCTTGCCGCCCACCCGGAGCTCGCTCAATTGCAAGCCCACGGGCCGCTCCTTTGCGCCCGCCACGGAAAGGAAGAAACGATCGAAGCGATCGTCGAGGAAGGCGCGCGAAATAAGCCCCTTCGCCTCGAGCCAGCGCCGTTTCGTGGCGAGGACGCGCGGCATGCTTCCGGCCGCCTCGGGGCCCTCGCCAAGCACCGCGAATGCGATCTCGCCACGCTCGGCGAGGCGGCGGCGCTTGCGGCGGCGGCCTGAGCGCGCCCTCTTGCCGCCATGGCGTTCGAAACTCTCGAAGTCGGCATAATTGCCAAGCTTGAGCGAGGCCGCCTGGCGCCGCTCGACGAGGTCTGCGCTGTGCTGCTCGAGGAGCCGAGCGAGAGCGGCATCGGCGCGGACCTTCTCAAGCGAAAGCAGATCGGCCCCCAGCCGCTCGCGCACAAAAGCCCAACCGGTTCGCAGCCATTCGCCGGTATCGGGGTGCTCGTCGATAAGCACATCACCATATTGGCTTACGGGCGTGCCCATCCAGGCGAGGCGGATGAGGCCGTGCCGGCACTCGCGCACGAGCGGCCAGATCATGACCAGGCGCCCTTCAATGCGCCCTGTTACGATCGCCAATTGGGTCGTCGGATGGGCAGCTCGCGATTTGCCCTGAGCCGGCATGTAAACCTGGGCCCAATGCCAGAGCCAGTTGAACGATTGGAAAAACTGGTGTGAGCGGCCGGCCCGCTCAAAAAGCGCGTTCCATTCCTCTTCCAGCTGCGCGAACTGGCTGCTGTCGGTGATCACCTCCAGGGTAAGCAGCCGTGGCGCCGGCGCCGTCCCTTGGTCGCGCGACTGATGGGGGATGCGTGCGGTGCGCCCAGTGCGTTTGCGGGGGATCGTGGGCGCGATGGAAGGAATGGCGGCCGAATGCCGCCAATGTCGCCAATTTCGCCAATTTCGGCTATTCCGGCGCGGCGGACCGGCGTCGTTCTGCGGCGCGAGGGGCGTGGTGGTCATTGTAGTCAATATGTACTCGATCGGCTGACGGATGAGGGACGGCCCCATCCGAGCAAAGGCCATGCCAATTGTGCCAATCGAGAGCGAGCGCCGTGGCCGGTGCGCACAGCTAGGGGCGCTCCCGGCCATTGCCCCGCAGCCGCATCATCACCAAAGCGCAAGCTTCGGATCCAGCCTAAGCCTCTGACCTGGCGGACGGGCCACGCGAGGACGAGCATCAGGCGTAAAGCCATTCGATAACGGCGAGGAGTAAGAGAAACAGCGCCCCGCCCCAGAGCATGAGCCGCCCACGCAGCGCCAGCCCGCGGACACCGAACATGAGCAGCATGACAAGAACGGCCGCTGCCGAAAGATTGACCACGAAGGCGCCCTTGAGGCCGAGTCCGCGCCCCGCTCCCTCGGCCCCTTCAACGACGAGCGCCAGAGCGAGACCAAAGAGGACGGCACCGAGCAACCGAGCATAAAAGAAGCGCTTCTCGCGGGGCAAGCCGAGGAGGACGGCAACAGGCCCGGGGACAAGGACCAGAAGCGCGCCCAGGGCGAATTTCGCCAACGCATCGATCCAAAGCAATTGGTCAACCATCATGAGAATTCTCCCGCGCGAGAACCTAACTCAATCCAATTGAGAGTCGACTCCATTGGCTTGGCCGTGGCGAAGCGAACCCTGGATCGTAACCAGAAGCCAGAAACCAGAAGCCAGAAACCAGAAGGGAGAGCGGTGCGCGGCGTTGTCGTCCCCGAAATCCCGCGGCCGCGGGCGGGTGCCATCTTGTGTCGCCCTCGATCCGCGGGATTATCGGGGCCCCATAACCCCGAACCTTTCTGAGGCATGGTGTTCATGGGCCCCGGAA
>WGBL01000433.1 GCA_015494375.1 Hyphomicrobiales bacterium
CCCATAACCCCGAACCTCTCAGGGGCATGGAGTTTTCGAGGCTTCGCCGCTTCTCACGCTGGATCCTCGGGTCACGTGATGGGGCGCGCGCCCCACACGGCCCGAGGATGACATCGAAGAGAAATCGCGGCACTTTTGTTTGGGTCATCGCCGGGCCACGATCGGCGATCCGGGGCCAAGAGCCGCAACGGTTCTTGTCTGTTACCGTGGATGCTCGGGTCTGCTCCCCGGGTCAAACCCGAGGACGGGCAAGACGTTGGAGCGAGCCGGGGTGAGAAGGCGCGCCACTCGTGCTCAGCTCGCGCAACTGAGTTGCTGACGCCTCTCTCATCTGACACCTGACACCCGAAACCTGACACCTGGAGCTGGCACCTGATGGCTGACCGCCCGGCATCTGGCTCCTGGAGAAAGAAACCGCAATTGAGCAGGCAGCAAGGGAATGTGGCAGAAAGACCGCGCCACTCCGCCAACACCGCCCCGCTCGTCGCTCAAGCCGGAGAGGCGGCAACCGGCGCCCCCAGATAGGGCGCGAGCTTGGAGATGTCGTGGCCCGCTCGCGCCGCCGCTGCTACGATTTCCTCGGGGCTCATGCGGCCCGCCTGGAAAAACGCCCACAGCATAATCGAACGTTTGCCGGAGCGGCAGTAGCCGAGCACGGGCTTTTCGGCCTCGGCATAGTGGCGGGCAAACGCCTTGACATCCTCGAGCGCGAGCCCTTTGTTGCTCACCGGAAGATAGACATAGCCGAGGCCCGCCGCCTCTGCCGCCGCGCGCATGTCCTCGCTCGACGGCTGATCGGCCGCCTCGCCATCGGGCCGGTTGTTGAAGATTGTTGCAACCCCAACCGCCTTGAGGCCAGCCAAGTCGGCTGGCCGCAACTGGGGCGCGACATAAAAGTCGTCGGTGACTCTCGACAGTGACGCACTGGAACTCGTCATTGTGTGATTTCCTTGTCGTGGTTTACGTGCCGCGGCTCCATTATAGCGCATTGAGCGGTATCTTGAGATAGCGATGGCCGTTGTCCTCCTCTGGCGGCAACTTGCCGGCGCGCATGTTCACCTGGATGGAGGGCAAAATGAGCTTTGGCATCGACAGTTTGGCGTCGCGCTCGGTGCGCATTTTGACGAATTCGTCCTCGGTGATGCCGTCGCGGACGTGGATGTTGTTCTTGCGCTCCTCGGCGACCGTCGTCTCCCAGCGATACTCGTCGCGGCCGGGCGCCTTGTAGTCGTGGCAGAGGAAGAGCCGCGTCTCATCGGGCAGTGACAGCACTTTGCGCGTTGAGCGATAGAGCGCACGCGCGTCGCCGCCGGGAAAGTCGGCCCGGGCGGTGCCGAAATCGGGCATGAACAATGTGTCGCCGACAAATGCGGCATCGCCCATGACATAGGTGACACAGGCCGGCGTATGACCTGGGGTGTGGATCACCCGTGCCTCGAGCTCGCCGATCTTGAAGGTGTCACCGTCGGCAAAGAGGCGGTCGAACTCGCTGCCATCGCGCTCGAACTCGGTGCCGGCATTGAAGACTTTGCCGAAGGTCTCCTGAACCACCGTAATCTTCTCGCCGATGCCGATTTTGCCGCCGAGGCGCTGCTGCAAGTAGGGCGCGGCCGAGAGATGATCGGCATGGACGTGGGTCTCGAGGATCCAAACCACCTCATAGCCGTTCCTGGTGATGAAGTCGGCAATCTCGTCGGCCGATTCGTAGGCGATCCGCCCCGAGGCGGGATCGAAGTCGAGAACCGAATCGATGATCGCAACCGCATTCGAAGCGGGATCCTTCACCACATGGCTGGCGGTGTTGGTGGCCTCATCAAAGAATGTGGTCACTTGTGGGTGTGGTGTTTGCGGGGCCGTAGCGGTCGTGTTGGTCGTTGTCTCTGTCGTCGTCATGATCTTTTCCCCATTGGGTTGCTGCACCGGCCGGCGCAGGAGGCGAGCCGGCGCATCGGTGTTCTTGGCATATTCATATATTCGATTTTTCGAATATGACAAGGGTGGCAAATCCGCCGCACCCCCGCCCGAGCAAACCGGGGCCAGCTCTCGGCAAGCTGCTCTGTTGTGCGAGGGGGTGGGGGCCGCAGCGACTGGCGCGAGGCAACGCTGACGCGTTGGCGAGCGCGACTTTATTGTTATGGATTGTTCGTCTTCGCGGGTCAAAGGCCCACGGCTCTCGGGTTGAACTCTCGTTCGCATCGCCCTCTCAAGGGCTGGGGGTCAGTAGCCAGAAATCAGAAACCGAAAACCAGAATGTAAGGGAACTCGCGATTCCTGCGTTGTTCCCGAAATCCCGCAGCCGCAACGGGTGCCATCTCGCACCGTCTTTGCTCCGCGGGAATGTCGGGGCCCAGTAGCGCCAAACATTGCTGAGTCGTAGCATTGGCCCCGTCATTATCGCCAATCAACGCTCGGCGAGATTGCCCATTGCCACGGGGCGCTGTCGCGCATAGAACCGTTCCGATGAGCGCGTCCCTTCCATTTCTCAAGATGAACGGCCTCGGCAATGACTTTGTCATTCTCGATGGGCGAAGGCGTGCGCTCGCAATCGATGAAGCAGCGGCGCGGCGCATCGCCGACCGGAAGAGCGGTATCGGCTGCGATCAGGTGATCGTCTTGGAGCCATCCGAGCAGGCCGATGTGCGCATGCGCATCTGGAATGCCGATGGGGGCGAGGTCGAGGCCTGCGGCAATGCCACCCGCTGTGTCGCCTGGCTGATTGCCCGCCAATCGGGCCATGGGAGCCCCGTCATCGAAACGGGTGCGGGGGTGCTCGAGACCGTGGTTGCGGACGACGGCTCCGTGACGGTCGACATGGGCCGGCCCCGCTTTCGCTGGGACGAGATTCCGCTGTCTGAGCCCTTTGGCGACACCCGCATGATCGAGCTCGAGGTGGGCCCGCGCGGGGCGCCAGTGCTTCACAGCCCCAGTGTGGTCAACGTGGGCAATCCCCATTGCATCTTCTGGGTGGATGATGTCGCAGCGCATGATCTCGCAGCAATCGGGCCCATGCTCGAAAACCATCCGCTTTTTCCTGAGCGCGCCAATATTTCGCTTGCCAAGGTCGATCGTCCCGATGCGATTGTTTTGCGGGTCTGGGAGCGTGGGGCTGGGCTCACGCGGGCGTGCGGTACTGCTGCCATTGCTGCGGTTGCCGCGGGGGTACGAAAGCGGGTGTGTGAGCGCCAGGCAACGGTGCGGCTGCCTGGCGGCTCGCTTTTCGTCGAATGGTGCGAGGCCGACGATCATCTGCTTATGACGGGGCCTGTGGAGCTCGAATTCGAAGATCGCCTCGATCCGCGGACATACGGCATCTCCGTGGCGTGAGCCGACTCGACTCCACCTGGCTTCATCTCAACTCATCCAACCCTGCTCACTATTCTCTATTCGCTACTCACTATTCCCTATTCGCTACTCACTATTCGCTATTTGCTACTCACTATTCGCTATCCCTGGCCCTTCTCACGCTGCTGCCCCATCTCCATCCCAAAACCCCTCGCCCCCGTGCGGTCCCCATGCTAATGAGCAGGCCATGAAGGAACCGGAAATCATAACCTTCGGCTGCCGCCTCAACGCATACGAGTCCGAGGTGATCCGCGCCCATGTGGCGGCCGCGGGCCTTGGCGAGATGGTGGTGGTCAACACCTGTGCGGTGACGGCTGAGGCGGTGCGCCAAGCGCGCCAGCGTATCCGCAAGGCGCGGCGTGAGCACCCCGCGGCGCGTCTCATCGTCACGGGGTGCGCGGCGCAAATCGCGCCCGAGCGCTTTTCTGCGATGGCCGAGGTCGACCATGTTCTCGGCAACGAGGAAAAGCTCTTACCGGAGAGCTATGAGCGGCTTCGAAGCGAAAGCGCGCCTGCGGTGGCGGTGGGCGACATCATGGCGGCGAGGACGACCGCGCACCATCCGGTGGGCCGCTTTGCGGCGCGCACTCGGGCGCACTTGCGCATTCAGACGGGTTGCGATCATCGCTGCACGTTTTGCACGATCCCCTTGGGGCGGGGCAACGCCCGCTCGGTGCCCGTCGACGCGCTCGTCGCCGAGGTGCGCCGGCTTGTCGCCAGCGGCCATCGCGAGGTGGTGCTGACGGGCGTGGATCTCACCGCCTATGGCCGGGATCTGGCGGAGGATTTGACCCTTGGCAAGCTTGTGCGCGCGATCCTGAGGGAGGTGCCTGAGCTCGCGCGACTGCGCCTCTCCTCGATCGATTCCATCGAGGTGGATGAGGCGCTGATGGCCGCCATCGCCGAGGAGGCGCGGCTCATGCCGCACCTCCACCTCTCGTTGCAGTCGGGCGACGATCTCATCTTGAAGCGCATGAAGCGGCGCCACTTGAGGGCCCAAGCCATTCGCTTTTGCGAGGATGTGCGCAGGCTGCGGCCCGATGTGGTTTTTGGCGCCGATCTCATTGCCGGCTTTCCCACCGAGAGCGAGGCGATGTTTCAAAACACGCTCGATCTGATTGACGATTGCGGGCTTACCTATGTGCATGCCTTTGCCTACTCGCCCCGGCCCGGCACCCCGGCCGCGCGTATGCCGCAAGTGCCGCGTGCCGAGATCAAGGCGCGCGCAGCGCGGCTTCGCGCCCATGCCAAGGCGCGGCTCGAGGCATATCTTGAGAGCGAGGTGGGCAAGGTGCGCGAGGTTCTTGTCGAGCGGCCCGGGCGCGCACGCACGCCGCAATTCGCCGAGGTGGAGCTCACAGAGCCGTGCCCGCCCGGCGCTATTGTTGCGGTTCGCCTCACGGCTGTGGCGAATGGCAGGCTCAAGGGATCGCTCTGCACAGACGCGGAGCCATTGCGACAAGTGGACGAACCGCTGCTTGCGGGCTGATATGGGAAGAGCAGGGCAAAGATCGGACCATGACAAGCGACGGGAGCGGCGACGGATCTCAATCTCAGAAGCGGGGCTGGCTCGCGCGCCTCAGGGGCGGGCTTGCCAAGACGACCGCGCGCCTCGGCGCGCGCATCGGCGGGCTGCTCACG
>WGBL01000434.1 GCA_015494375.1 Hyphomicrobiales bacterium
ATGACTTTCTATCTATGTGTCCCGATGAGGCGCTTCAATTAACGGCTTGTCAACGAATTGAAATTGTTAATCGCGCGCGATCGCGATTATGGTTAACGGAGGTTTCTTGCTGGCAGCCGCGCCCGCCCGCCATCATCGACAGGTCGCGGATGACAAAAACGGCCGTAGAGGGCGCCTGATGGCTGTGTAGAAGGCGGCGGCGCCGAACCGACTGGTTGAACGGGTGCTTGAAAGGTGTTGGCGAGTCCCAGTACGGCCGAGCCGATCACTCTTGCCGTGGCTGCCAGTCGCGCTGGCTGGCCCCTACGAACCCTCGGCCGCCTCGAGAATGGCCGCCACACCCATGCCCCCCGCGGTGCAAATGGAGATGAGCCCGCGTCCGCTGCCCTTTTCGGCCAGGAGCTTTGCCAGCTGCGCCAGGATGCGCGCGCCTGTGGCCGCAAAGGGGTGGCCGTAAGCGATGCTCGAGCCCCTGACGTTGAGCTTTGAGCGATCAATGGCCCCGAGCGGCGCCGCGCGGCCGAGCACGTCTTTGCAATAGGCCTCGTCCTCCCAGGCCTTGAGGGTCGAGAGCACCTGAGCGGCAAATGCCTCGTGGATTTCGTAGAAATCGAAGTCTTGCAACGCAAGCCCGGCACGCGCGAGCATCTTAGAGACCGCCACAGTAGGGGCCATCAAGAGCCCCGCGCCGGCAACAAAGTCGATGGCCGCCTGCTCGCCATGTCTGAGATAGGCCAGCACCGGAAGCCCGCGCTCTTTGGCCCATGCCTCGCTCGCAAGAAGCACCGCGGCGGCACCGTCGGTGAGTGGCGTCGAGTTGCCCGCCGTCAGCGTGCCGCGCTCGGACTTCTCGAACACCGTCTTGAGTGAGCCAAGCTTTTCAAGATCGATGTCGTCGCGAATGTTGTTGTCGCGAAAGACGCCCGCACACGGCACCGTGAGATCGTCGAGAAAGCCCTCGCGCCAGGCCTGGCTGGCCTTTTTATGGCTCTCGTAGGCGAGCTGGTCCTGCTCTGCGCGCGTGATCCCCCATTCCTGGGCCATCAGCTCGCAATGCTGGCCCATGCTGAGCCCGGTGCGCGGCTCGGCGACGCTCGGGGGCTGTGGCGCCAGTTCCCTCAGCCCGAAACCCTTGAACACCTTGAGCTTGGCGCCGAGCCCCTTGGCCCGCTGCAGCGCCACAAGGCGGCGGGCAAAGCGCTTGTGAAAAACGATGGGGGCGTCGCTCGTGGTATCAGACCCGCAGGCAATGCCGCACTCGATCTGACCGGTTGCGATCTTGGCGCCGATGCCGATGGCGGCCTGAAGGCTCGTGCCGCAAGCCTGCATCATGGTGACGCCGGGTGTCTCGGGCGCGAGCCTTGAGCCGACGACCGCCTCGCGCGCCAGATTCCAGTCGCGCGAATGGGTCACCACCGCGCCCCCCACCACCTCGTCGAGGCGCTCCCCCTCGAGGCCGAAACGCTCGACAAGGCCGTTGAGGGCGGCCGTCATCATCTCGAGATTGGACTGCTCGCGCAAAAGCGTATGGGAGCGGCAGAAGGGAATGCGCACGCCCCCGATCACCGCCACCCTCCGCATCGTCTGCTCTGCCATCACCAACTCCGCTTCCCGCAGCTATTTGGAAAAACATCCATATGGAAAAGCCTTGCACGGAAATGCAACCGACATTCCGGCGCGTCATCGGCTCTTTTGCAGCTCGCCACCAGCGGTCACCCGACTGAGGAGGGAGAGCCGCATTTGTCAATCCCCCGCGCGGTTGGCCATCGGCGCTCGCGCAGCAGAGCCATCAAGCCGACCAGCTCTCCATGCGCCCACCCACTCGGTCGGGCCAACCGGGCTCATGCGGCCGCGCTTCTCGCCTCGCCTGTCTGTGCTTGCTGGCTCTTGCGATAATGGAGCGGCCCGCCCCGGAACGGCGCAAAGCCGGTGCCGAAAATGACTCCCGCATCGGCGAGGTCCGCATCGGCAACGACCCCTTCGGCCACGCATTTCTCGCATTCGTCAATGAGGGGCGCAACGAGCGCCTCGCCGAGCTCGGCGAGCTCTTCTGGGTCGTATTCCTTGGCCTCCTTTTGCGGCTTGCCGTCCTTCCATTCATAAAAGCCCTTGCCGGTCTTCCTGCCGAGGTCGCCCGCGGCCACCATCCTCTTGAGCGCCGAATGCTCGCCCACGCCCTTCTCAAGCCCCAGGATCTCGCCGACATGGGCGCAGATATCGAGCCCCACCTGATCGGCCAGCTCCAAGGGCCCCATGGGCATGCCGAAAGTGCGCGCCGCCTCGTCGATGAGCTCACGCTCGGTGCCCTCGTCGAAGCGGGCCATGGCCCCCATCATGTAGGGCGCAAGCACGCGATTGACGAGAAAGCCCGGGGTACTCTTGGTGACGAGAGGGAATTTGTTGATGGCGGCGACAAAAGCGGCCCCGCGCGCAACGACCTCCTCGCGGCTGAGCGGGCTCCTGACCACCTCAACAAGCGGCAACTGCGGCACCGGATTGAAGAAATGAAGCCCGATGAGGCGCTCGGGTGCGGCGAGCCTGGCGGCAATGTCCTCGATCGGCAGCGAGGAGGTGTTCGAAGCCAGAAGCGCTCCCTCCTTGAGGCGCGGCTCGAGATTGGCGAACACCTTCTGCTTGACCTCGAGGTTCTCGACGATTGCCTCGATGACGACGTCGGCGCGCGGGACATGGTCGCCTTTTGCATCGAGCACCAGCCGCGCCATCGCCGCCTCGACCGCAACAGGTTTCCTGAGCCGGCGCTGGAAGAGCTTCTTCGCCCGCGCCTGCGCTTTCTCGAGCGCCTCTTCCGAGAGGTCCTGAAGGCTCGCCTCCATGCCCGAGACCACGCACCAGGCGGCGATGTCGGCGCCCATCGTACCGGCGCCGATCACATGAACCCGGCGGGGCTGCGGGCCGTCCTTGGGCGCCTGGCCCTTGAGGCGCTCGGAGAGAAAGAACACCCGCCGCAGGTTGCGAGCGGTCTCGCTCACCATGAGCGGCGCAAAGGCCTCGGTCTCGGCGCGCTTCATGCGCTTCGGGTCGCCGCCGTGTTTCTCGAAGAGGTCGATGAGCGCAAAGGGCGCCGGGTAATGGTCCTTGCGCACCTTGGCGGCTGTCTTCTTGCGCATCTGTCGGGCGAGGAGAGCGCGCACGGGCGCCACCGTAAGGGCCCGCTTCCAGGTGGAAGCGCCCTTCGATTTGCGTTTTTGCAAGGCGGCCCGGCGCGCGGCCCAGCGCAAATTGTGACGGCTCGGCACCAACTGGTCGACAAACCCCATGGCACGGGCCGCCGTGGGGCGCAGCATGCGGCCTGTCAACATCGCCTCCATAGCAGCGAGCGGCCCCGCAAGCCTGATGGAGCGCACCGTGCCGTTGAGCCCCGGAAAGATGCCGAGCTTGACCTCGGGCAGCCCGATCCGGGTGGCGTCCTCGCGGTCGGCGATGCGGTAGTGGCAAGCCATGGCGAGCTCGAGCCCGCCGCCGAGGCAATGGCCATGGATGGCAGCGACGACCGGCACGCGCAGCGCCTCGATGCGGTCAAAGAGGGCGATCCCCCGGCGCACGGCGTCTTCCACGTCGGCCTCGCTCGCATAACCATCGAACTCGCGAATGTCGGCACCCGAGATAAAGCTCGTTCGCTTGGCCGAAATGATGATGAGCCCGCGCACGCCACGACCAGCGGCCCCCACCCCATCGCGCGCAGCCGTCTCGACATGATCGATAATCTTGCCGAGCTCCTCGAAGGCGCGTGTGCCCAGGGTGTTGACGCGCTCGCCCTCGCGATCGAAGACGGCCCAGGCGAGGTCCTCGAAATCGATTTCAAAGCGCCAATCCTTTAATCCGGCCAAGGGCTGCATAGTGGCTCGAGACATGTGGTTGCTCTCCAGGCTCGATGGGCTCGATTGCACTCGATGGACTCGATTGCCCTCGCTTGCAATTGTCGGCGTGGTTGCGTCGGCACGCTTGCCCGGCGATTTGCTCGCGGAGAGACGCGCGCTGCGGCGTCGGGACCGTGGAACCGGTGGCGTGTGCCGCGCAAGGCGGCCACAATAACACGCATTCGCCCGCTCCGCTGGCCTTAACACGCATTCGCCCGCTCCGCTGGCCTTCGCTCACTCGAAGCCGGCCAGCTCCCCGATGATCGGCCCAGCTCATTCAGCCTATTCAGCCGATTTAGCCGATTCAGCCGATTTAGCCTATTCAGCTGCCGCCACGGGTCGCGGGCGTTGCCGAAACGTAATGGTGCGATAGTGCGGGCGCAATTCCTCCGGTGCAAAATGATCGACCGCAATGACCCGGCCGACAAGCTCTTCGGCCTCACGCAGCCTTGCGGCCTCGCCATCGCTGATGATACCCTTCTCGGCAGCCTCCGCAATCCAGTCGCGATCATGGAAGCGGGCGATGATTCCGGCCCGCACGGCCTTGTCAACCTTGCGCGCGATCGGCTCGGCGGCAATCACCCGCGGCAAGGCATGCTCAAGAAGCCCCATGGGATCGCGGGTGTCGTCGTGGCTGAAGATGTAGCGGGTCAGGCGGTCGCGCACCTCACCGGGCTCGAGGACGAGGCGCACGGCCGCCTTGGCGAGGCGATCGGAGGCGGGGCGCCGGCGGCGGCCGAGCGGGAAAACGAGGGGCCGCAGGAACCACCGCACGGGCGCGAACGGGAAATTGTCGATGGCGCCCGCGAGCGCCTCCTCAAAGCGGTAAAGACTGTTGGCGGCCGCCATGTCGACAATCACCCGGTCGGCGCGCGGGCGGCCGTCGTCCTCATAGCGCTTCAGGACCGAGGAGAGCATGTAAAGCTCGCTCAGGGCATCGGCCATGCGGCCGGCAATGCGCTGCCTGGCCTTGAGGCCGCCGCCGAGAAGCGCAACGGTGAGATCAGCGACAAGGGCAAAGCTTTGGCTTGCGCGCGCCAATTGCCGGTACCAGTTGCCGAGCGAGCCCCCGCCTTCGGGCCGGCTCGCAAACCGCCCGCCCGTGAGGTTGTGGAACAGGGCGCCGAAGACGTTGGCCACCGCAAACGAGACATGGCCGAGGAACGCCTCCTCGAACTGCAAAAGCCCTTGGCTGCGATCGGCGGCCTCGGCGGCGGCAATTTCCTTGTAGAGATAGGGGTGGCTGCGCAACGCGCCCTGGCTGAAAGTGATGAGCGAGCGGGTGAGAATGTTGGCGCCCTCGACCGTGATGCCAACGGGCACCATCTGATAGGCGGCAAAGAGATAGTTCGACGGCCCATCACAGACGGCCTTGCCGGCATGGATGTCCATGGCGTCGTTGACCGCCTGGCGCATGCGCTCGGTGATCTGATACTTCATGAGGGCCGAGATGACGGCGGGCTTCTCGCCGGCTGAGACCATCGCCGCCGTCACCGCGCGGGCCGCCTCGCTCACATAGGCGTTCTCGACAAGGCGTGCGAGGCGCTCCTCGATGCCTTCCATGCGGCCGATGGCGATGCCGAACTGCTTGCGAATGCGGGCATAGGCCGAGCTCGTGCGCAGCATCGCCTTGATGCCCGCGGTGCCTGACGAGGGCAGCGAGATGGCGCGCCCCGCCGAGAGGCATTCCATCAGCATGCGCCAGCCGTGGCCCGCCATGGCGGCGCCACCGATGATCCAGTCGATCGGAATAAAGACATCGCGGCCGCTCACGGGACCGTTGGGCCAGGCGCCCTGGGCCGGCAGATGGCGGCGGCCGATTTCGACCCCCGGATGGTCGGCCGGCAGAAGCGCCAGCGTTATACCGACATCTTCCTTGCCACCGAGCAACCCGTCGGGGTCGAAAAGACGAAAGGCGAGGCCGACAAGCGTCGCCACGGGCGCGAGCGTGATATAGCGCTTCTCAAAGGTCAGTCGGATGCCCGTGACCTCGCGGCCCTCGTGCTCGCCCTTGCAAACAATGCCGATGTCGCGCATGGCGGCCGCATCCGAGCCCGAGGTCGGCCCCGTCAAGGCAAAGCACGGGATCTCGTCGCCGCGGGCCAGGCGCGGCAAATAATGCTCTTTTTGTGCATCGGTCCCATATTTCTCGATGAGCTCGCCGGGCCCGAGCGAGTTGGGCACCATGACGATGGTCGCCACCTCGGGATTGCGCGAGGCGATTTTGCCG
>WGBL01000435.1 GCA_015494375.1 Hyphomicrobiales bacterium
ATCTTTGCGATCTGTGGTCGTGCCGCGGCGGCGGCTCGCCATAGCGTGATTTGCCATTCATCGACATGCGTCATAAGTCGGGAGCACGTGGGGAGGCGAGAGCCGCTCAGGGCCAGAGGATGGTGCTCTCCGGGGGAGGGCGCCGCGCAGTGGCCTGCGTGGCATTCTCTGAAATGATGAGGATCGGTTCATGTTGATCAAGCGACCGCGCGGGTGGGAAATCCCGGAGGCACTTGTGACCCCAGAGGAGGTGTTTCTCAACCGCCGCGCCTTTATGGCAGCGAGCGGCTCGATCGCTGCTGGTGCCATCTTGGGTGGGGGCGCGCTCGTATCTCGGTCATTAGATGAAGCAGAAGCGGCAACGCGGCATCCGACCGCCGACCTCTACCCGGCGCGGCGCAATCCCAAATACAAGGTGGAACGCCCGATTACGCCCGAGAGCGTCAATGCGACATACAACAATTTCTACGAGTTCGGCCCCCATAAACAGATCTCAAGTGCCGCACAGGCACTCAAGACACATCCCTGGGCCATCCGCATCGACGGCCTCGTCGAGAAGCCCATGACCGTCGATGCGGCAAAACTCATTCGGCGCATGCCTCTCGAAGAGCGGCTCTATCGCCATCGCTGTGTCGAGGCCTGGTCGATGACGGTGCCTTGGACCGGCTTCCCGCTTTCCGAGCTGGTCAAGCTGGCCCGCCCCTTGAGCAGCGCCCGCTATATCCGCTTGGAAACCTTTCTCGACCCCCAAACGGCCCGCGGCCAGCGTGCGAGCTGGTATCCCTGGCCCTATGTCGAGGGCCTTACGATCCATGAGGCCATGAACGAGCTCGCCTTCATGGTGACAGGCGCCTATGGCAAGCCGCTTCATAAGCAGTTCGGCGCGCCCATCCGGCTTCATCTGCCGTGGAAGTATGGCTTTAAGTCGATCAAGTCGATCGTCCGCATCAGTTTCACCAAGCGCCGCCCCAAGAGCTTCTGGGAAACCGTCCAGGGCAGCGAGTACGGCTTTTGGGCCAACGTCAACCCCAAGGTGCCACATCCGCGCTGGAGCCAAGCCACCGAGCGCGTGTTGGGGACGAACGAGCGCATCCCGACGCGCATTTACAACGGCTATGGCCCCTGGGTCGCCCATCTTTATAAGAACCTCAAGGGCGAAAAGCTTTTCATGTAGTGAGGCCCCCCCAGTAACAAAGTTCGGTGCAGAGGGCGGGTGGTGCTTGATCACGGCAAAGCGCACGAAATGCAGCGCTTCAGATTGAACGCCCGCCAGTGGTCCCGCCGAGCGAAATAGCGGCGCCCGCCACGAAGACGGATATTGCGGAGCGACGCAGCCCCCGCCCCTCGCTGGCACACGCTTGGTGGGGCACGACTGCAAAAACAAATGGCCCACAAGAACCGGCGACCCGCAGGAGCCAAGAACAAAAAGGGCCGACCCGGCAATTCGGGTCGGCCCAATTCTTTGTGCGTCCGTTGGGGGCAGACGCACGAGACGAGCCATTTGCATGAGCCCGCCTCGAGAAGGCATCAAAGGGAGGGTATCAGCCTTCAGACGACCCAATTATGGGGAACCAGTGGCGAGTCAGCAAGCGGAGCACGCGCATGCCAGCCATGCAAGAAACGCATAACGCCTTCGTGCCAGTGCGTGGTTTGGGCCGCAATCAAAACGTCCATTGGCGCGCCTTGCTTACAATGAAGTCGCGGAAAACGTTTACTCTTTTCGAGTTTCTCAGCTCCTCGGGATAAACGAAGTAGCTATGAAGCTTCGGCAAGTCTGCCTCGGCCAGCACCCTGACAATGCCGTGATGGTCACGAACCAGATAGTCGGGCAGCACGGCAACGCCGATTTCGGCGGCCACAGCCTCCTTGACGGCGAAAACATTGTCGAGCCTCAGGATAGGGCGACGGCCGGCGCGGCTGTTGCGGGCGGCGGTCTCGAGCCAGTTGATATCGCGGAACTCGCTTGCCAGCTTGCCGCCATAGGCGATGATGTGGTGGCTGTCGAGCTCATCGGCCGCCTTCGGCGTGCCGAATCGGCGCAGATAGCCGACTGCGGCATAGGCATGGAGATGCACGGTAAAGAGCGGGCGGCGGATGAGGTCCTGCTGCTCGGGCTCCTTGAGCCAGATCCCGACGTCGGCCTCGCGCATGGAGATGTCGAGCTTCTGATCGCTCAAGATCACTTCGAGCGTGATGTCGGGATAGAGCTCGACAAACTCGCGCAGGCGCGGCGTCAGCCATGCCGCCCCGATGCCCACAGGGGCCGTCACCTTGAGCGCGCCGCTCGGGCGCGTCTTGGTATCAGCGAGCAGCTCCTCGGCGGTCTGCAGTTTCTGGAAGACCTCATGGGCCGTGCGGTATAAGAGCTCGCCCTGCTCGGTCAGCACAAGGCCGCGGGCGTGGCGATGAAAGAGTGTTGCATTGAGCTCACTCTCGAGCGCACTCACCTGGCGCGAGACCGCCGACTGGCTCATCGCCAGCGTCTCTCCGGCGCGTGTGAAACTGCCGGCCCGCGCCGCGGCATAGAAAATCCGGAGCCGGTCCCAGTCCATTGCACTCAGCCCTATTGTGGTCTTCAACCGAGGTTCTGCTCACAGCCGCACCTGGCACCGCCCACCCACGACCCCTTGCGTCAACCCGGCGGCCCGCAACCTCTTCACTATCGCATGATTCCAGCCTAAGAGAGAGTGCGATTCCCCTTACCGAGAATTGCAGAGAGACAGAAAGAAAGGCAGCGCCCATGGTTCTCGCCGACGCCATCTGGCCCCGGAGTACAGGCAACACAGCTCTCAGAAACGTCCTGCTGGTTGTAGCGGGCTCGCTGTTGATTGCGGTCTCGGCCCACATTCAGGTGCCGATGTGGCCCGTGCCGATGACCATGC
>WGBL01000436.1 GCA_015494375.1 Hyphomicrobiales bacterium
ATTGGGCTGGTGAGGATGGGGCGGAGGAGGATGGGCCCGGGGAGGATGTTGCGGTGCCGAACCCGGGGCTTCCGGCGCAGCTCCCAAGCTCCCTTCTCCCGATGGAGAATGGCTCGGCGGAGGCGCCATCGGCGGATGCGGCGGAGGCTCCGGTGCCGAGTCGGTCTCCGGCGACGGCCCGGGCTCAGGCGCTTGATCGCGCGGCCTTGGTTCCAGGTGATCGAAATCAGGTGGCAGTGTCGTCGCCCGCTCGAGAATATCGCGCGCCTCCGCCAGCGCTTCCTCCGGTTTGGGAGGAGATGATGAGGGGGCCCGCGTGGACGATGGCTCTGTGGGCAGTGGCTCTTTGGGCAGCGGCTTTGTGGGGGGCAGCTCTGTGGGGGGCAGCTCCGTGGGCGGCGGAGCCGCCTCTCGTGGGCTCGGTGGGGCATGCGGCGAGGCTTGCGGCGGGCTGCCGGTTCTGGGCTCGTGCGATGACTGGTGGGGCTCGCGTGGCTCGCCAAGGCCCTTGAGCGTGCTGACAGCCGCCTCGAACGTCAGCCCATGGGCCTTGAGCAGCCTGGCCGAGGGGCTCCGCCCCTCGCCAATGAGCGCGGCAAGAACGATGGCCCCGTCGATCTGCCGGCGTCCCGACTGTTCCGCCGCCGCCGAGGCATAATCGAAAATCCGCGCAAGGGCGGGCGAAGGATAGGGCACCGCCGGGGGCTCTGAGGTCGTGCCTTCGTCCTCTTGTGCGACAAGCCCGGCGATTTCACTGCGCAGACGGCTGATGTCGAGCCCACTCGCCACCATCACCGCCAGCGCATCGCCGTCCTCGCTGAGTGCAAGCAGCATATGCTCGATGCTCACGAGCGAGCGGCCCTGCTCGCCGGCATAGCCGATCGCCCGCTCCACGCTTCGCCGCAGCTCGGGTGTCATGGGCACCCAGCCCAACCGATCCTCCTGGCGCATGGCCATGGCCCCACTCCCTCGAGCTTTCATGTTGCGGCGGCATCTTTGGCGAACCTCAAGCCCGTGTCGGCTCGAAACGCCTCGGAGAAGAACACCTCAAAACAAACGAAGAGCCGGCTGGGCAATCGACTGACGGCGCAAGCCGCACGCAAGCCCTTGACTCATACCCCATCGGGGCGCGATTGACATCTGCATCAGGCTCTCGGTGTTTTAAGCTGGGGATTGCGGCGAGGCCGTGATCGGGTGCTGTCGCGTTATCGGAGTGATGAAGCGGGGCCGAGCGACACACCGGCCGAGCCAAACGAGCCGACCGACGGACCGCACGAGCCAACCGACCGACCAGCCGAGCAGCAAGAACCACAAGAGATGAGCAAACCCACCTCACCGGCCCCGAGCGAGCCCTCTGCCTCTGAGGGTCCAGAGGCCACCGAAGAACGGGCCTCGGCCCACACTCAAGCGCGCATCCTGTCCGAGGCGCTGCCCAACATGCAGCGCTACGATCGCCAGACGGTGGTGATCAAGTATGGCGGCCATGCCATGGGGGATCCGGCCCTTGCACGTGGGTTTGCCCGCGACATCACCCTTCTCAAGCAGGCGGGCGTCAATCCAATCGTCGTCCATGGCGGCGGGCCACAAATCGGCGCCATGCTCGAGCGCCTCGAGATCAAGTCCGAGTTCCGCGAGGGGCTGCGCGTCACTGATGCGGCGACCATCAATGTCGTCGAGATGGTGCTTTCGGGCTCGATCAACAAGGGCATCGTGGCGGCGATCAATGCCGAGGGCGGCAGAGCCTGTGGCATCTCGGGCAAGGATGCGGGCCTCATGGTCGCGAAAAAGCTCGACAAGAGGGTCAAGGACCCCGATTCCAACCTCTTGAAGGCAATCGATCTGGGCTTTGTCGGCGAGCCCGAGCGCGTCAATCCCCATATCATCGAGGTGATCATTGCAGGCGACCTCATCCCCGTCATTGCCCCCATCGGTGTTTCAGAGAAGGGCGAGACCCTCAATATCAATGCCGATACCTTCGCCGGCGCGCTCGCGGCCGCTCTGCGGGCCAAGCGGCTTCTCTTGCTCACCGACGTCGAGGGCGTCATCGACAAGTCCGGCAAGCTCATCGAGGCGCTGACGGTCGCCGAGGCGCGCGCCCTCATCGCCGATGGCACCATCTCGGGCGGCATGATCCCCAAGGTTGAAAGCGCGCTCGGAGTGGTCGAGGCCGGGGTCGAGGCGGTGGTCATCATCAACGGGCGGGTGCCCCATGCCGTGCTGCTCGAGCTCTTTACCGATCACGGCGCGGGCACTTTGTTCACGGCGGATCGATGAGCAGCCGGAGCCAAATGGGGAGCAACCAGAGCCACATGGGAAAGGGCAAGAGCGTCGGCCATACCCGCGCGAATGGCAACCACGCCGTGGGCGAGCCCCGGCTGCCGCGGCCCCACGGAACCCCCCGCGACTACGGCGACGGCGACGGCGGCGGCCATGGCGACCTTGGCGATTGCGGCAATCACACGCGCGTCTGCTACAGGACGCCCCATGGCGGGTCCGCGTGCCGCTGCTTCGAGCGTGCCTCGGTCTGGATCTTCGATCTCGACAACACCCTCTACCCGGCGAGCTCCAACCTCTTCGACCAGATCGCCGAGCGGATGAACCTTTTCATCGAGCGCCTCCTGGGCCTCTCGCGCGAGGCTGCCCAGGAGCTCCGCCGGCGCTACTATCTCGAGTTCGGCACCACGCTTGCCGGGCTCATGGCGCGCCATGGAGTCGCCCCCGACGCCTTTTTGAGCTTTGTTCACGACATCGACCACTCGCCCATTGCGGCGGACCCGCCGCTCGCGCGTGCTCTCGCCGCCCTGCCGGGGCGACGCTACATCTTCACCAATGGCACCCGGCGCCATGCCGAGTGTGTGGCCGCCCGCCTCGGGGTGCTCGATCACTTTGACGGCATTTTCGACATTGCGGATGCCGCTTATGTGCCCAAGCCCCACCGCGCCACCTTTGAGCGGTTCTGCGAGCGCCTCGAGGTCGCGCCCCCCGAGGCGGTGATGTTTGAGGATTTGCCGCACAATCTCGAGACCGCCCATGCGCTGGGGATGACAACGGTGCTGGTTCACTCGAGCTATGACGATCACCCCTCGCAACGCGAGATTGCGGCCGGCGCGCCACCGCCCGCCCATGTCCACCACATGACCGACGACCTCGCCCATTTCGTGGGACAGCTGGCCGCGCGCCGGGCGCGGTAGTTGGGCGCACACCCCTTGACCCGAGGCGATCGAGACGCGATCAGTTGGGCCGCGCATGGCGCTTGAATTGGCGGTTCAGTTGGCGCTTGTTCTGGTGCTTGAGTTGACGCTTTGATGCCGCGCGCCCGAGGCCAGCGGCCAAGCGCCCCTAGGCGAGCGCCGCGCGCCCGCAGGCAGCGGCCCAGGCCTGCCCACCCGAGCTGGCCAACCCAAGTCGGAGAGAGCAGCCGGAGAGAGCAAAAGACCATGGCTCATGACGACCTCATCCAGACCATCGACGCGGCCTTCGATGCGCGCGAGCAGATCGACAGCACCACCACGGGCGCGGTGAGAGAGGCGGTTGCGGCCGCCCTCGACCTCCTCGATCGCGGCGAGGCCCGGGTCGCCGAGCGCCAGGAGGACGGCAGCTGGACGGTCAACCAGTGGCTCAAGAAGGCGGTGCTGTTGTCGTTTCGTTTGAACGACATGACGGCGATCCCGGGCGGGCCGGGCGGCGCCAGCTGGTGGGACAAGGTGCCATCCAAATTCGCCGGCTGGGGCGAGGCGGAGTTCCGCGCCGCGAGGTTTCGCGCCGTGCCGGGCGCCATCGTCCGCCATTCCGCCTATATCGCCCCAGGGGTCGTGCTGATGCCGTCTTTCGTCAACCTCGGCGCCTATGTCGACGAGGGCACCATGGTCGACACCTGGGCAACCGTCGGCTCGTGTGCGCAGATCGGCAAGAATGTGCATCTCTCGGGCGGTGCCGGCATCGGCGGCGTGCTCGAGCCGCTGCAGGCGGGCCCCGTCATCATCGAGGACAACTGTTTCATCGGCGCTCGCGCCGAGGTGGCCGAAGGGGTAATCGTCGGCGAGGGCTCGGTGCTCTCCATGGGGGTCTATATCGGCCAATCGACCAAGATCGTCGATCGCGCAACGGGCGAGATCCACTATGGCCGTGTGCCGCCCTACTCGGTGGTCGTGCCCGGCACGATGCCCGGCAAGCCGCTGCCCGACGGCAGCCCGGGCCCCGCGCTCTATTGCGCCGTCATTGTCAAGCAAGTGGATGCCCGCACCCGCTCGAAAACCTCGATCAACGAGCTCTTGCGCGATTGAGGCACCGTTGCGAGAGGGCAATTGTGCCACGTATGCCATGCGCTACTCGGTTTGAGGGGCGGCGGTGGTGGCACCCATCCCAAAGATTGGCGCTCCCGTTGAAATGATTGCCGCTGCAGTCGAGTTGTGCCGGCCTGGTTGTGCCGGCCTGCATAAGCAGGCACCCCTGGCTTGCGCATTCAGGCGCCTGGAGGAGCATCGGCGCGCTTGCTGGCAGTGTCGGTGGCGGCAAGCACCCGCTCGAGGATGGCGCTCGTATCGAGCCGCTCACTGCCTGCGCCATAGGTGTGGCGCCAGCCGCCCGTAAGCCGCGAGGCGATGAACGGCACAGCCACCGAAAGCGGGGCATGGGCATTGAGCAACGCTCCCGCCGCAAGCCGCGCCAGGCCCTCGACAAAGGCGCGGGCATGGGACTCGATCTCGCGCGGCCGGTGGAGGAGCGCGCGCACCTCTTCAAGGGCGCGGGCAAGTTTGGCGTCGTCGGCGCACTCGGCCTCGAGCCACTCGAAGACGAGCTCGACCGCCGCGCTCTCGCGCTTGAGGACGCGCAGAATGTCGAGACACATGACATTGCCCGAGCCCTCCCAGATGGCATTGACCGGCAACTCACGATAGATGCGCGCCAAGGGCCATTCCTCGACATAGCCATTGCCGCCCAGGCACTCCATGGCTTCATAGGCGAGGGCCGGCGCAAGCTTGGTCACCCAGTACTTGGTCACCGGTGTCATGACTCGGCGCCAGGCGGCCTCGCGCTCATCGTTCGGATAATCAAAGGCGCGTGCAAGCCGGAAGCTCAGCGCCACCGCCGCCTCGACATCGAGCGCCATATCGGCGAGAACCCGCGCCATCAGCGGCTGCTCCACGAGCCTCTTGCCGAAGACGGCGCGGTGGCGGGCATGGTGGACCGCCTGCGCGAGACAAAAGCGCATGAGCCCGGCCGATGAGATGGCGCAATCGAGGCGGGTGTGGGTAACCATCTCGATGATCGTCGGCACGCCACGCCCCTCCTCGCCGATGAGCCAGGCCTCGGCCCCCTCGAGCTCGATCTCCGAGCTGGCATTGGAGCGGTTGCCGAGCTTGTCCTTGAGGCGCTGCAAGCGAATGGCGTTGAGCGCACCGTCCTCGCAAAAGCGCGGCATCAGGAAGCACGAAAGCCCGCCCGGCGCCTGCGCCAAAACGAGAAACGCATCACACATGGGCGCCGACATGAACCACTTGTGGCCGACCAGGCGATAGCGCCCGCCGGGCCCGCCGTTGCCCACGGGCTCGGCACGTGTGGTATTCGCCCTCACATCGGTGCCGCCCTGCTTCTCGGTCATGGCCATGCCGATGGTGACGGACTTCTTCTCGGCCATGGGGAGAAAGCGCGGGTCATACTCGCCAACGAAGATCTTGGCGAGCCAGGGCGCGGCGACGTCGGGTTGCGCGAGGAGCGTTGGCACCGCGGCATTGGTCATGGTGATGGGGCAGCAGTGCCCCGCCTCGGCCTGCGCCAGCAGATAGAGCGCAGCGGCGCGGGCGACATTGGCGCCCGGTAGAGGCCCCACGCTCTTGTCCGCGCCAACCCGCCAGGAGCCGCAGTGGGCCCGGGCCTCGAAAGCAAGCGCCATGAAGGCGTGATAGGCGGGATGGTAGTCAACGCGATCGATCCGCCGGCCGCGGGGCTCGAAGGACCGCAGCACCGGCGGATAGGTGTTGGCAAGGCGGCCGAGCTCGAGCATTTCGGCCGAGCCGAGGCGCGCGCCGAGCGCATCGAGCGCCAGCCCCTCCGGTGCGGCCGTCTTATGCGTATCCCCGCCCCCCTCGCGCGCCACCGCCTCGATGAGGGGGGTGTCGAGGCTGTAGAGGTTGATGTCCTCAAAGGGCGGGGATTGGTTGAAGACCTCGTGTGTTGCGAGCGTGGCGATGTGGGGTTCTTCGGTCATCGCACAAGCCTTTCTCTGTCAAGCTTTGAGCCGGGTCGAGCTCCAGCGGTCCCTGAGGCCCGGCTCGTTCAGCATTCGGGACAGCATTCGGACAACAGGCTGCAGGGGCTGGTCCTCTCGTCCGGTGGGGGCGCTCGCCCCCTTCAGGGGGCGTCGGAATCCGCCCCCGCCGCGTGAGCGCGACCTGGCCACGGCCTGAGCGCCGCGTGAGTGCGATCTGCCCGCAACCCGGCCGCGAGCACGCCTGTTCGGCCAAGTCGATGATACACCAATTCGCTGGTGGGGTGCGGGCTGAAAGAACGCTCGGCGCGCATGCTCGCCAGGCCCAGATCGGGCGAGACGGCAAGGGCAACCTCAACTGCTTGCCTTGCCATCCCAACGACAGATGTCGGCAATGACACACGCGCCACAGCGGGGTTTTCGCGCGACACAGACATAGCGGCCATGGAGAATGAGCCAGTGGTGGCAATGGAGCCGAAAGCGCTCGGGCACGACGCGCTCGAGGATCGCCTCCACCTCGCGTGGATCCTTGCCAGGGGCGAGGCCCGTTCGGTTGGCGACGCGGAAAATGTGCGTATCAACCGCAATCGTGGGCTCGCCGAAGGCGACATTGAGCACCACATTCGCCGTCTTGCGGCCGACGCCGGGCAACGCCTCAAGGGCCGCGCGATCGCGCGGCACCTCGCCGTCGTGATCCGCAATGAGCTTTTCTGAGAGCGCAATGATGTTTTTCGCCTTGTTGCGATAAAGGCCGATGGTCTTGATCATCTCGCGCAGTCGCTCCTCGCCGAGCGCGACCATCTTTTGCGGCGTGTCCGCCACCGCAAAAAGCGCCCGCGTGGCCTTGTTGACGCCGGCATCGGTGGCTTGTGCCGAAAGCACGACGGCGACAAGGAGCGTAAACGGGTTATGATACTCGAGCTCGCTCTTTGGTGCGGGGCGTTCGGCGGCAAGGCGTTCAAACAACGTCTCGATCTCCTCGGGCGACAGCCTCGAGCGGGGCAAACGGCGTTTCCGCGCCCGCCCGCGGGCGGCGGGCCGCGCCTTTGCGCTCTTGTCGCTTTTTCTCGCACGCTTGTTTCTTTTCGTCGCGTCCATGTGAGAACCCTCGCCAAGGGCCCCGGTATCGTCTAGGTATGCTCGAGAATGCCGCTCCCAGAAACCAGGAAGGGGCGACCAACGAACCAGAAGGGCCGATCAAAGAAATGACGCAGCCGACTAACAAGTCGCAAGGAGACGAGCAACAACCTGAGCGCCGACCTGAAGGGTTAGCCGGGCAAAACGGTGACGCGCAGCCGGGCGGCGAGCGGCTGCCAGAGCCGGCGCCCGAGTCACCACGGTTTGCGGCCGTGCTTACGCCGCACCAGTCGCTCAGCCCACGCGGGTTTTTGGTGCTGATGGGCGCGATCGCCTCGCTCAGCTTTCTGATGGGGCTTTTTTTCTACTCCATCGGCGCCTGGCCGATCACGGGTTTTTTCGGCCTTGATGTGCTGCTGGTCTATCTGGCCTTTCGCTTGAATTTTCGTGCCGCGCGCCGCTTCGAGCTCGTCGAGCTCAGGCCCAGCGAGCTCATCGTGCGCAAAATCTCTCCTTCAGGCGAGGAGAGGCGCTGGAGCTTCAACCCCTACTGGGTTCGCGTGCAAGTCGAGGAGAAAGCCCGTGGCGGGCATGTTCTCAGGCTGTCTTCTCATGGGCGGGGGCTTGCCATTGGCGATTTTTTGACCCTTGAGGAAAAGCGCGATTTCGCGGCGGCGCTGCGTCAGGCGCTGGCAGAGAACGGCCGCATGTGACGGCATCTCGCAACCATTGGCAGCCATTGCGAGGCCCGCGCCCCGAGCTCCGTCCCTTCAAGGGGCCCACGGTGCCCACGCATTGGCTGCGGCTGTGGCCTCGGCTTCGCCTCGCCCGCTCAGCCCACCGCCCTCGCCCGCTCAGCCCACCGCCCTCGCCCGCTCAGCTCACGCCCTCGTCCGCTCAGGTCGCGCCCTCAAACGCTCTCAGGCCACCCACTCAAACCCCTCGGGCGGCACTCATTCAAGCAGCGGTCGTTTCAGGCGGCACTCGTCGCGAGCGGCTCAGTAAGGACGGAATAGAGCGCCGCCTGGCCCTTCGAACGGCGCAACTTCTCGATGGCCACGGGATCGCGCAAGAGCCGCGAGATGCGCGCCAGTGCCTTGAGATGATCGGCGCCCGCCCCCTCGGGCGCAAGCAACAAAAAGACAAGATCAACGGGCTGGCCGTCGATGGCCTCGAAGTCGATGGGCGGATCGATGCGGGCAAACAGGCAGACAATGCGATCGAGTGCAGCCAGCTTGCCATGCGGGATGGCGATGCCATTGCCGAGCCCCGTCGACCCGAGGCGCTCGCGCTGCAAGAGTGTGTCGAAGATGTCGCGTTGATCGAGCCCTGTGAGCTTCGCTGCTTGTGCGGAAAGCTCCTGCAAGGCCTGCTTCTTGCTCTTGACCTTGAGCGAAGGAATGACGCCTTCCGGCGCGATGAGATCTCCAAGATCCATGTCTGTCGTCTTTCCCGCACACGGGGGGCAAGGTGCCACACCCCGTGATTTGTGATTGTTGCCTCAAGTGTCGGATTTCCCCTCAGGGGGCACGGCCCCGGTCGCGTTCCGAGCCGTCGTGGCCGTGGCCGCGCGGGCCTGCGACCCCTCTTGCGGATCAATCCAGCCGATGTTGCCATCGGGCCGTTGATAGATGACATTGAGCCGGCCGCTGCCCGCATGACGGAAGACGAGCACCGGCAGGTCGGCCATCTCCATCTCCATCACGGCATCGCTCACCGAAAGCTCCCGTATGACCAGAGGCCGCTCGGCAATCACCACCGGGTTGTCGTCTGGCTCGCTACTCTCCTCGGCTGGCGCATCGCTTGTCTGGAGGACATAATCGATCCCCGCTCCCGCTGTTTCCGAGAGAAGATGCGAGGCTTTGCCGATCGAAACATCCTTTGGCTTAAGCGCGCCCTGGTGAGGGTGGTGATCTCTCAGCTTCCTCTTATACCGGCGAACGCGCTTCTCAAGCTTGTCGAAGGCGGCATCGGCACTGGCATAGGCATCGGCCGCCACACCGTTTGATTGCAATGTCAGCCCCGAGCGCAACGAGACCGAGCAATGCGTGGCAAAGCGGCTGCCTTGTTTTTCGATACAGACATGCCCGGCAACACCACCGCCGACATATTTCTCGACTGCGTTCTCGACGCGCGACCCTGCATATTCTCGCAACGACTCTCCGACATCGATGTTCTTGCCGATAACCTCGATTTTCATCTCGATTACAGCCCCCAAGTCGCCCACAGTGCCTAAGACGCCCACAGTGCCTAAGACGCCCACAGTGCCTAAAACGCCCACAGTGCCTGAGACGCCCACAGTGCCCGAGACGCCCACAGCCCCCAAGACGCTCCCATCGGCGGGAGTTGCCGAGGTGCAGCGGTTAGCGCCAAGGTTTGAACGCTCTCGAATACCGAAGGGATCGGGCCCTGGTCGAAGTGTTGCGACCCTTTGGCCGGCAGCGCGCCGATTGCGCGCGGAAGCTAGACCACCCCCCGGCAGCTGTCAATTTGCACGCCCAGCGTCTTGCACGCCCACCGTTTTGCACGCCCGACCTGCTCCCATCGTCCACGCCCGCCATCTTGCCCACCCGCCGTCCTGCAACACCCACTGAAAGCCGGCATTCAGTACCCGTCGCCTTCTGTCTCGTTCTGTCGCACCGGCCTGTTGCACCTTGCACCCCCTGCCCTGCGCCCCCGCCAAGCCGGCCCATCGATTTCGTTGGGCGAAGCCACTCTTGTGCGTGTAGGCGAAGATAATAGCGCTATCGGGCGAATTTGGGGACAAGGCATGACGGTCGAGCAAATCATGATTGTTCGTTTCGCCGTGGGCGGCCACCGGAAGCCGCCAAAATCGCGCGGCATTTGTGGATTTTCGGCCTAAGCCAGCGCCTTCTCGATCTGGCCGGCAAGGCGTTTTTCGCGTCGCCGCTGTACCGACGGCGGAATCTTGAGCGCTTCTCGATACTTGGCCACCGTCCGACGGGCGATGTCTATCCCTTCCTTCTTGAGCAGTGCGACGATCTTGTCATCCGAAAGCACATTGTCGGCCGTCTCGGCATCAATGAGCTGTTTAATCCGATGACGAACCGCCTCGGAGGAATAGGTCTTGCCCTTTTCCAGCGACGGGATGGCCGAAGTGAAGAAATACTTGAGCTCGAAGATCCCGCGCGGCGTCGCCATGTATTTGTTCGAGGTCACACGGCTTACGGTAGACTCGTGCATGCCGATGGCCTCGGCCACGCTCTTGAGATTGAGCGGCCTCAGGTATTCCACCCCACGTGTGAGGAATGCGTCCTGCTGGCGGACGATTTCCTCCGAGACTTTCAGAATCGTTCTCGCCCGCTGATCGAGGCTCTTGACGAGCCAGTTGGCGGTCTGGAGACAGTTGTTGAGATAGGCGCGATCCTCGTCCGATTTGGCCTGCTCGCTCACGACCGCGTAGTAGGCGCGATCGACGAGCAGCTTGGGCAGCGTCTCGCTGTTGAGCTCGACAAGCCATGTGCCATCGGCTCTCGGCCGCACGAGCACGTCTGGCACCACCGGTTGGATGGTGGTGGTGCCGAACTTGAGCCCCGGCTTCGGGCTGAGCGCCTTGATCTCACGGATGATCTCGGCAAGCTCCTCGTTGCTGGCGCCGCTTGCCCGACGCAGGCCGGCGAAATCGTGCCTGGCAAGGAGCGGCAGATTGTCGAGCACCGCTGCAATGATTGGATCGTAACGATTTTTCTCCTTGAGCTGGATGGCAAGGCACTCGGCGAGATTGCGCGCCCCCACGCCCGGAGGATCGAATGTCTGAAGCGCCTCCAGTGCGGCCGCAACCTCATCTTGCGAAGCGCCGAGCTGCTCGGCAAGCTGTACCAGATCGCCGCGCAGATAGCCGCTCTCGTCGACCATATCGATCAGGTGCCGCACGATGAACCGCTCGATTGGCTCGGCGACCAGCAGCGGGAGTTGCTCGAGCAGATGGTCACGCAACGTGGGCGCCGCAGCGACGAAAGCCTCGAGATTGGCTTCGCCGTCACCGCCCCGTGGCGCAACACCCGCCCAGCCGGCCCCAAGGTTGGCCGCAAGGTCTCCAGGAGCGGCCTCGGGATCGATGTTCTCATAGTCGGTATCGAGTTCGCGCGCCGGATCCCGCCCGCCATTTGCCAATTGATGCCCGAGGTCGCGCCACGCCTCATCGGCGCGAAGCTCCGCGTCAGCTGTTTCCGCTTCCACCTCCGATGGCGACATGTCGTCTCGAGGTCGCCCTTCGGGCGCCGCAATGTCGGGAACACTCGCAACAGCCGATCCTCGAGCGCCGTGAAGACGATGGCGA
>WGBL01000437.1 GCA_015494375.1 Hyphomicrobiales bacterium
CGCAGGCCCGGCCCCAGCTCTTGGCCGCCGAAATCCGGCAGGCCTGGTGGCGCTGCTCGCAGAGCGCCTGCGCACCAGCCGCGATCCCCGCGCCTTCCCGATGGCCGTGAGCAGCATTCGCCGGGTCGTACCTTACGCCATGGTCGGCAATATCGTGAACACCACGATCGCCCTGTTTGCCTTTCGCAACTCGCTGCCAGCGGCGTTTCTCATTGTCTGGGGCCTCGCAGCCTATGGCATCGCGGCGCTGTTGCTCCAGCGCACCCTGGCATCGGAACGCGCCCGGGAAAACCACTCTCCGAGCGACCAGCCCTTGGCCCGGGGCTTAGCCAGAGACCACGGGCGCACCCAAAGGACAAGCCCAGTCTCGGCCTGCAAGGCGTGTCTGATGAGCGCCTTCTCGGCGCTCCCCTGGGGGGCGCTCGTCTTCGTGGGCCTGGGCAATGTCTCGCCAGGCGAGCATCTCATCCTCGTCACCTTGGCGGTGGGGATCTCGGCGAGCGGGGGCGTGCTGATGGCACCATTGCTACCTGCTGCTCTCTCTTATGCCGGAGCCATTCTGCTGCCGGCCATCGCCAAACTCATCTGGCTTTCGGGCTCGCCCGAGTTCCTTATTCTACTGTTTCTCACCCTGAGCTATGGTCTTTTTCTCATTGCCACCATCGTGTTTGTCGCCGGCGCCTTCTATGAGCGCTGCCTGGCGCTCGATGAACTGAGCCACAAGATCGCCGACATCAACCGGGCGCAGCGCGATATCGAGCGCATGAGCCGCAAGGACGACCTGACGGGGCTTGCCAACCGAAGGACGTTTTTGGCCCGGCTCCACCACATGGCCGCACAACTGGTTGAAAACGGGAACGAGGCCAGTGCTCAGAGGGGCTTTGCGCTCTATCTGCTCGACCTCGACTCATTCAAACGCATCAACGACGCCTACGGCCACGCCTTAGGCGACAAACTTTTGAAAGCGGTGGCGGCGCGACTGGCAAGCGTCATCCGCAAGAGCGATTTGGTGGCGCGCCTGAGCGGTGACGAGTTCGCCATTATCGTCGCCGGCATCAGCGACTTCGAAGCGGCCCGCACCATGGGCGAGCGCTTTCTCGGTGTCGTCTGCCAGCTCTATACCATCGACGGCATCGAGCTCACGGTCGAGGCCAACCTCGGGGTGGCGCTGGCACCCAGTGATGGGCGGGATCGCAAGAGCCTGCTCAAGGCCGCCAACCTGGCGCTCGAGGATGCCAAAGACAAGGGGCCCGCAGGCCTCAGCTTTTTCGACCGCAACATGGCACAGCGCATCGAGGCGCGGCGAACACTCGAAAGCGAGTTGCGCGCAGCCATCGGCCGGCATCAGTTCGAGCTCCATTTCCAGCCGCTCTTTGATCTCACCAGCGAGCGCATCATTGGCTTCGAGGCGCTCATTCGCTGGCGCCATCCCGAGAAGGGATTGGTCCCGCCGCTCGATTTCATCCCCCTTGCAGAGGAGCTCGGGCTTATCGTCCCCATCGGTGCATGGGTGCTCGAGACCGCCTGCCGGGCGGCCCTCGGATGGCCGCGGGAGTGTGTGGTGGCGGTCAACCTCTCACCGGTTCAGTTCACGAGCGGCGATATCGTCGCCACGGTGCGCCGCATTCTGGCCCAAACGGGTCTCGAGCCGAGCCGCCTCGAGATCGAGATCACCGAATCTGCCCTCCTGCAAGATGATGAGGACATCGCCGCAAAACTCGCCGAGCTCAAGGCCATGGGCGTGCGCATTTCCATGGACGACTTCGGCACCGGCTACTCCTCGCTCGGCTATCTTGCGCGCTTTCCCTTCGATAAGATCAAGATCGACCGCTCGTTCGTCAGCGAGTGCGAGAACTCCCACACCAAGGAGGCGATCGTGGGCACCATCCTCGAGCTTTCGAAAAGGCTCGAGATCGATGTCATCGCCGAGGGCATTGAGACGGAAAGGCAGCTCGAGCACTTGAAGGCGCTCGGCTGCACCCAGGGCCAGGGCTACTACTTCGGCCGGCCGGTACCGCTCGCCGAAATTAGGGTCACATAATCGCACAATCGCTGCGATCGCTTTCGGCCCTGCTCATGGCCGCAGCGCGACGCTTTAGCATCAGCTCTTTTTGCTATCGTGAGAGGACTGCTGTTGAAGCGATGAGGCGGCTCAAAACGGGATCTCGTCGTCGAGCTCCTTCTCGAAGCTTGCGGGCGCGCCCGGCCCACCATCCATGCCGCCACCGCCCACACCAGCGCCTGCGCCGCCGCCCCCGGCAATTCGGGCCTGGCCCATGTCCTGCATGCCGGCCCCGGCCGAGCCTCGGCTGTCGAGCATTGTCAGCTGGCTGTTGAAGCCCTGGAGCACCACCTCGGTCGTATAGCGATCCTGCCCGCTCTGATCCTGCCATTTGCGGGTCTGGAGCTGGCCTTCGATATAAACCTTCGAGCCCTTCTTGAGATAATTCTCGGCAACCCGGCACAGTCCCTCACTGAATATCACGACATTGTGCCATTCGGTGCGCTCGCGGCGCTCGCCTGTTGTCTTGTCGCGCCAGCTCTCGGTCGTGGCGAGGCGCAGATTACACACGGGCCGCCCATCCTGCGTATGCCGGATCTCCGGATCGCGGCCCAGGTTGCCGATCAATATGACCTTGTTGACGGAACCGGCCATGTTGCACTCCTTTCACACCAAAACGAGCCTTAAAACCAAAACCGTTTAAGCGCCATCTGTGAGACCCCGGTTGAGACCTCGGTCGCTTGCCGGTTTGGCGCTGTTTGGGCCCCAATCATGCCCCCTCAGGCCCGCCGAAAGACCGGCAGCTTACGCTCGCCCATGCTACGACACGCTCAACGAGTCACGAATCGTCGCCTGCAGCCTAGCCCAAACGAGGACCCCAGACGGAAGCCACTCGCATGTTCTCCACAGCCGCGCCTAGTGCCCAGGGGGAGGGGGCGAAGCAACTGCCGCAGATGTTCACTCTCTGTTCTATAGTAGCGCAGTTCTGGCCCGCCGGCAAGTGCCAAAAGCGCCGCCCGCGCCTTTTCACGAGGTGGCGAAACTTTGCCCGAGTGGAAGGGCCATGTTGCTCGTTGTCGTCCCCGAAATCCCGCGGCCGCAACGGGTGCCATCTTGCACCGCCTCTCCCCCGCGGGATTATCAGGGACCCATAACCCCGAGCCTCTCAGAGGCATGGTGTTCATGGGCCCCAGAAAGAAATGCGGATGGACGGCGTGCTTGCCGGCAGCGGCGGTGGCCGCATTTCTTCCGGGGCGACAACGTTGTGCCACCGGAGCCACCATGTTTCCATCACGCGCCCGGCGGCTGGCAGGGGGCGCAGAGTGGGCCCCAAGAAAAGCAAAAAAGAGCGGGCGAACATGGCCGCTCATGTGGTATCATTGGAAATGTGCCCTCGCGACGAGGGGCTGGTGGCGCCGATTGGAGCCCAACTGCCCGGGGGGCAACTGATCGGCGCTCCAC
>WGBL01000438.1 GCA_015494375.1 Hyphomicrobiales bacterium
ACCTTGAGGATCTCGTAGGTGCGTATGCCGCGCGGTGTTGTGACCTCGACCCAGTCGCCCACCTCTTTGCCGATGAGGGCGCGGGCGATGGGGGAAGTGATGGAAATGGTGCCCGCTTTGACATCGGCCTCGAACTCGCCGACGATCCGATAAGTGACCTTCTCTTCGGTGTCCTCGTCGCGGAGCGTCACCCGGGCGCCGAATTTGACGGTATCGCCCGAGAGCTGCGACACATCGATCACCTCGGCGCGCGAGAGCTTGTCGTCGAGCTCGGCGATGCGAGCCTCGTTAAGCCCCTGCGCCTCCTTGGCGGCGTGATACTCGGCATTCTCCGAAAGATCGCCATGCGAGCGCGCCTCGGCGATCGCCTGGATGATCCGCGGCCGCTCGACGGTCTTGAGCCTGTGCAGCTCGGCCTGGAGCGCTGCATGCCCTTCGATGGTCATGGGCACCTTCTCCATTGCCATGCCTGTTCTCCCCTCTGCCTGTTCTCTCTTGTACCGTCATCATCGCCCGGTGCCTGGCGGCCCGGACGCTCATCTTGTCAAATGGATGTTGTCAAACGGATCAAGAACACCCGCGGCGCCCGCCCCCCTGCGCGCACCGCTTTGGCGCATTCTGGTGCAGAACAATCGAATCGTCGTGGCTACGATCTTGTGATCCGATTTGGCCGAGTCAAGGGCCGGCCATGAAACTTCTAAGCGAAACTTTGAAGCTAAAACGTCTTCATCTCTTGAGTTGGCAATCGATTCGCCGTCGCAAGTCTTACGCCCCCTGGCGTTCGCCGATATAGCTCTGCAAGGGCGCAACATCAAATTGGCCTGCGCGATTGGCGGCGATGGCGCGGGTGACGGCATTCACGCCGGCGAGCGTTGTATAGCAAGGGATATGGTAGAGCAAGGCCGTGCGCCGGATATCCTTGCTGTCGGCGATGGCCTTGGCGCCTTCGGTGGTATTGAAAACGAGATCGATCTCGCCGTTTTTCATGGCATCGACGATATGCGGCCGGCCCTCGAGCACTTTGTTGATCTGCCGGCAGGCGATGCCGTGGGCCTCGAGGTGGCGCTTGGTGCCGCGCGTCGCCACGACCTCAAAGCCCATTTCCACAAGAGCCCGGACCGGTGCGACGATCCCCTCCTTGTCGAGATCCTTGACCGAGACGAAGACGGTGCCGTGTTTGGGCAGCCTGGCGCCGATGGCGATCTGGCTCTTGGCGAAGGCGACTTCGAACGCACGATCGATCCCCATGACCTCGCCGGTCGAGCGCATCTCGGGACCCAGGATGGGATCGACACCCGGAAAGCGCTCGAAGGGGAAGGCCGCCTCCTTGACCGCAATATGGCCGAGCGGGCGCCGTTTGAGCTCGAAACTCGCAAGCGGCTCGCCCGCCATGACGCGCGCTGCGATGCCCGCCACCGGCAGGCCGATGGTCTTGGCGACAAAGGGCACGGTGCGGCTCGCCCTCGGGTTGACCTCGAGCAGATAGACTTCGCCGTCCTTGACGGCGAACTGCACATTCATGAGCCCGACGACATTGAGCGCGCGCGCCAATGCGATGGTGTGTGCCTCGAGCCGCGTAATCACCTGGGGTGCCAGCGAGTGGGGCGGCAGCGCACAGGCCGAATCGCCCGAATGCACGCCCGCCTCTTCGATGTGCTCCATGATGCCGGCGATAAACACCTTCCGGCCATCGGCAATGGCATCGACATCGACCTCGATGGCATCGCGCAAGTAGCTGTCGATGAGCACCGGCGTGCCGTCCGAGACGACGACCGCCTCCTCGATGTAGCGCGCAAGCTGGGCCTCGTCGTGAACGATCTCCATGGCCCGTCCGCCGAGCACATAGGAGGGGCGGATGACGACGGGATAGCCGATCTCCTTGGCAATCTCTTTTGCCTCGCTGCCCGAATGGGCAATGCCATTGGCCGGCTGGCGGAGCCCCAGCCGCTCGACGAGCGCCTTGAAGCGGTCGCGGTCCTCGGCAAGGTCGATGGCGTCGGGCGAGGTGCCGAGTATGGGCACCCCTTCGGCCTCGAGCACATGGGCAAGCTTGAGGGGCGTCTGGCCGCCGAGCTGGACGATGACGCCCTTGAGGGTGCCGCGCTCCTGCTCCTTGGCGACAATGGCGAGCACGTCCTCGCCGGTGAGCGGCTCGAAATAGAGCCGATCCGAGGTGTCATAATCGGTCGAGACGGTCTCGGGATTGCAATTGACCATGATCGTCTCGTAGCCCGCGGCCGAGAGCGCAAAGGCGGCATGACAACAGCAATAGTCGAATTCGATGCCCTGGCCGATTCGGTTGGGCCCGCCGCCAAGAATGATGATCTTCTCGCGCGCGCTCGGCGCGGCCTCGCAGTGGGGGGCGTGGACACAGCCCTCGCTGTCGGAAAAGCCGCGCTCGTAAGTGGCATACATGTAGGCGGTGGGCGAGGCGAACTCGGCGGCACAGGTGTCGATGCGCTTATAGACCGGCACGACCCCAAGCGCTTCGCGCCGCGCCCGCACCTCCGCCTCGCTGCTGAGGCCCGCGAGTTTGGCAAGCCGGGCATCGGAAAAGCCCATCGCCTTGAGGGCGGCCATCGCCCCGGCCGTCTCCGGCAAGCCATGGGCGCGCACCCGCGCCTCCATGTCGACGATCTCTTGCAGGCGCTCGATGAACCAGGGATCGATACCGCAGGAGGTGTGGATTTGGGCGTGGTCGACACCGAGTCTGAGAGCCTCGGCCACCCGCAGGATGCGGTCGGGCGTGGCACGGCCGAGCGCTTCGCGAATGACGTTTTTGTCGTCGCCCTGCCCCAGCCCCTCGAATGGCATATCGTCGAGGCCGTCGAGCCCGATCTCCAGTGAGCGGAGCGCTTTCTGAAGCGATTCGGCGAACGTCCGGCCGATGGCCATCGCCTCGCCGACCGACTTCATCGAGGTGGTGAGCAGCGGCTCGGCGCCTGCGAACTTCTCGAAGGCAAAGCGTGGCACCTTGGTTACCACATAGTCGATGGTGGGCTCGAACGAGGCGGGCGTCACGCCCCCCGTGATGTCGTTCTCGAGCTCATCGAGGGTGTAACCCACGGCGAGCCTGGCGGCGACCTTGGCGATCGGAAAGCCGGTCGCTTTTGAGGCCAGCGCCGATGAGCGCGAGACCCGTGGGTTCATCTCGATGACCACCAGGCGGCCGTCGGCGGGGTTGACCGCGAACTGGACGTTGGAGCCGCCGGTCTCGACACCGATCTCGCGCAACACCGCAATCGAGGCGTTGCGCATGATCTGGTATTCGCGGTCGGTGAGTGTGAGTGCCGGCGCCACTGTGATCGAGTCGCCCGTGTGCACGCCCATGGGATCGACATTCTCGATCGAGCAGACGATGATGCAGTTGTCGGCCTTGTCGCGCACCACCTCCATCTCGAATTCTTTCCAGCCGAGCACCGATTCCTCGATCAAAACCTCGCTCGTCGGCGAGGCGTCGAGCCCGCCCTCGACGATGCTCACGAACTCCTCGCGGTTGTAGGCGACGCCGCCGCCGGTGCCGCCGAGGG
>WGBL01000439.1 GCA_015494375.1 Hyphomicrobiales bacterium
GAAGCCAATCTCGCCGAGCTCGAAGGGCGCGGCATTCGCGGCTATGTGGCGGTCGGGCGGGCCAAACACCCGGCTGGCGGGAGGCTCAAGCGGGGCGGGGCCCATACGCAGGCGATGCGACGACGATTAAGGCGCGGCGGCAGGCGCAGCCGCTATCGATTGGGCAAGCAGGTGGTGGAGCCGGTCTTCGGGCAGATCAAACAGGCAAGAGGGTTCAGACAGTTTTTGTTGCGTGGCGTCGAAAAGGTAAAGGCGGAGTGGGCCCTCGTGTGCACCGCCCACAACCTCCTCAAGCTGGCGAAGTGGGCATGACCGCCCGCCCGCCCTCAAACCAACAATCGCCAAGGCTAACTGGACAGGCTCCTAGCTCACGGTACATCGGCATGCACCTCAGCAGGGGCCTGGAGCAGCTCTTGGCAACCGTCACAGCAACAATGGATTCGGAGCACGACGCCGCGCGGTTCAGGGGCACAACCCGAAGGCAAAAAAGACAAAAGGGGACGAGCAGATGTTTTTTCGCAAGGCTCTTGAGGGAGGGGTCGCAATGTCTGGCATGATGTTGATGAGGTCGCAAGCCTTTCTGGGATCCTTTGTCCTCGGCCTCGTGGCGTCCCTCGGCCTCGGCGCCTCGGTCTTGCTTGGCGCCCTCGGCAGTCCCGCCGCGGCACAAGTGGCTGTCGGGCCCGAGCAAATGCAAACCGTTGTTCCACGCGCACACACCATGCCCCTTGGCGGCCCCCGCGCTGCCGCGACCATCGGGTCGCGGAGCGAATCGCCGGCGCCGCGCATTCCCATCGGCCGGGAGGAGCTCGCGCGCATCAAGGCCTTGCCGGGCGCCGCATCGCAGGCTCCCCTCACCAGGGCGGCCCCGGCCCAGGTGAGCGGCCCAAGCCAACAGGCGCCGGCCACCACTTGTGTCACGAATACGCCCACGGGCTCGGCGCCGCCCGATCCCCATGGTGCCGTGGGCCCCACCAACCTCGTCGTGGTCACCAACCGCGACATCGGCGTCTATAACAAGTCGACCTGCACCCAGGTGAGCTTTCAGTCGCTGGCGGCGTTCTTTTCGGCTGTCGGCGTTCCCGCCGGGACTTCGCTGTTTGACCCGCGGGCACTCTATGACGTGCACAGCGGCCGCTTTTTTGTCACCGCCGAGTCCCGCAATTCCAACAACACCGATCAGTACCAATATTTTGCCGTCTCACAGGACAGCACCGGGACGAGCTGGTACCTCTACCGCATCACCCTGAGTGAGGTGGCATCGAATACGGTTTTCTGCAAATCGGCGGCCGATTCGTTCTGGGACTATCCCAATGCCGGCTACAGCGCCACGCGCTGGTTCATGACCGCCAACGATTTTGCGGCCGGAGGTGGCAGTGCCGTTGGCGCCCTCATCGTGATTGACAAGACACCGACGCTGACGGGTGGCTCCGCCAATGTCGTCTGCTTTAATTCGGGCGTGCCGACAAACCTGGCGCCGCCGATCGTGAAAGACTCGAGCACGAGCGCCATTCTGCTCTCACCCGGCGCCGGTAGCGGTAGCACCATCACGCGCATGAGCCTCAATATTGCGGCGAGCATCGGCTCGGACACCCTCTCGACACTCTCGCCCGTGACCGTGACATCGTGGGTGGCCCCTCCTAATGCCGCCCAGCCCAACGGCCAGACGGTCGATACACTCGACGGCCGGTTTCAGTCGGCCAGTGTGCAGATCGCCGACAAGATCTGGAACGTGCATACAGTTAAGGTGATTACGAACACTTTCCAGCAGTTTGCGCGCCCGCGTGTCTACCAGCTCTCGACCTCGACGGGTGTGACGAGCCCGCTCTTCACCATGACGCTGACGACAGGCGCGGCCGAGCATCTCTTCAACCCCTCTCTGGACACGGATTTGGCGGCCCCGACAGGCACGCTGTTTGTAACGGCCTCGCGCACGATCCCGAGCGATCCGACCAATGGCAGGGCGGCGATGCTGATGTTCTATGGCCCTAACGCCTCCTCGACAGGCTGGGTTGCGAACATTCTGGCGACCTCGGCGGCGGAGTTCGCCACCGACGGTTTTGGCAACACCTGCAACACCGAGCCCAACCGCGGCACCTGCCGTTGGGGGGACTACTCCTCGACCCAAGTTGACCCGAGCGTCGCACGCCGGGCCTGGGGCTTCAATCAAATCGTCCCCGGCCCCGGCACCACCCAGTTCGACTGGGGGACCCGCGCGGCGGCGGTCTTTGACGAACGTGCTATCCCCAATGATCTCGTTGTAGACTTTGGCGCTGGTGTCGGTCTTTGGTTGTATCTGAATAACACAACATGGCAATTGATTCATAGCGGTGATCCGCAGACCATGGCGACAGGTGACATTGACGGGAATGGCATCAGCGATGTGATTGTCGATTTTGGCACTGGCGTTGGCCTCTGGGCCTATATGAATAATACGAACTTTGTATTTCTGCACGGCGGCAATGCAGAGTCGTTGGCCACCGGAGACATTGATGGCAACGGCCAGAGCGACGTCATTGT
>WGBL01000440.1 GCA_015494375.1 Hyphomicrobiales bacterium
CCGAGAAGCTGCTTGGCGCCGCCCGCTGGCTCACTCGTGTGCAATTGGCGGGCATGGCTTTGGTGGTCGTGGGGCTTATTGCCGACCGCAAGATGGATTTTGAATGGGTGGATTGGGCCGGCAACAACATCTTCTTTTTCGGCGCCCTGGCCCTCGGCGTCATCAGCCTCGACGCGCTCAAGTCATAGGCTTGTGGGGGCCATCCCCGGCCGAAGGAAGTATCGAGGAGGCCGAAAGACGAGAAGAGTCGTGGAGAGGAGGCGGAGGCGAAGCAGGCAAAGGAGAGAAGCAGGCAGAGCAGAAGAGAGAGGAGAAGAGGAAGCGAGACGGGGAGAGGAGGAGACGGCGGCTGTGCTCGATCCACAAGCGATCGGCGACAATCAGCCACTCGAGCGCAGCCCCCTCTGTCCCTCGGCCAGATTGAGCAACCATATCCCCGTCACGAATGTCGCCATGAGCCAGGTCTGCCACATCCCCCAGCCGAATGCTGCGACCGTCATGGCGCTCGCGCTATAGGCGAGGGCGAAGGGGCGAACGTTCTCTGAGAAAGCGCCTGCCCGCCGCAACATTACAAAGCCGATAATGGCCGCCAAAAGCGCGCCAATGCCGCCAAGCTCATACCAGCTCTGCAAATACACATTATGCGCATGCCAGCCGGGCCGGCGGGCGAGGTCGAGCTCGTGCACATTTTTCGTGCGCGCAAGCAGGCGTTTTTGCAGGGCCCGGCTCGTGCGAAGCCCCGCTCCCAATATGGGCCGTTTTCGCGCCTCGCTCTCATTGTAAGACCAGATCGCGATCCGAGAGCGGGCGGAATAGGGCAGCCATTCCGCCTGGTGCAGGCCATAGTTATAGAGCGCCCAGGCGATGGGGATGGCGAAAAGAAAGGCCGTGCCGAGCCCGGCAAAAAGCAGTCCTCGGGCAAAGCGCTCGGCAAAATGCGCGATTGCGAGAACGAGCGCACCCACCACAAACGCCGCTTGGGCGGTGGCGCTGTCGGAGAGGAATATGCCGATGCCGGCAAGAGCCGCCGCAAGGGCCATCGTGGGTCGGGCAAGTTTGGCGGGCAGATATTGCCGCATGAGCGGCAGGAGGGGCGCAATATAGAGCGCCAGGGCGCCCGCGTGGCGATTGAAATAGTAGCTGTGCACCTCGGTGATGCGGCCGTCTATTACGGTAAGGCCCTTGTGCTTGGCCGGCAGAAAAGAAAAAGCGAGGTTGAGCGCAAAGCGGGTGATCGGTGTGTCAAAGACGAGCTCGAGGCTCAGGTAAGCCACACCAACGAGCCCTCCGATCACTGCGCCACGGAGATATTTGCGCCGGGCCGCCCCTTCGGCCGAGAAGAGCCGATTCGCCACATAGACGGCCGCCACGACAAGCGCGAGGGCATAAACCACCATCTCGAGCCCCGCCCTGGGGTCGGCCGACCACAAAAGCGTCACAGCAGCCCAGGCGATGAGCGCAAAGGCGGCAAGCGGAACGGCGCTCTTGAGGTTTTGCCAAGGCAGGGGCCGGCGCGCGAGCGCGTCCTCGGCCAGCATCAGCAGATAGAGGACGAAGACGAGGGTTGCGGCGGCTCGCGGCGCAATGCCTGCGACCGCAACAAGGATGCCAAGGACCGTGCCCTGGGCGTAATGGAGAGCCGGTGCCCACTCGGATCGGGATATTGTCGCCACTTTGCGATGCGCTCCCCTTGAAAGGGCTGGTCGTCAAAGGCTTTGTGGTTCGCCCTTCGCTTTACGCATATTGGGACCCCTGTCGTCCGTGCGCACTCGGGCCCCGATGCGCGCGCCAGCGGGTGCCATTCCTCCCGCATGCTAAGCCTTTACTGGGAATCGCGGCCCGGTTCAAACGCGCGCTTGCTTGTGTGGCGCAATCGCCGCACGGGTCGACCGCGTCGCGAACCGATGTGCCTCTGGTCGCGACTGGGCCATCGCCCGCATGTGCCATCCTCGAAAGGTCACCGACATTGAGGCGCTTGAGACCGGCGCCTCGGCGATCCGGCTCATGCGGCGCGGTGATCGCGCCCTTGCCGCCCTTGTGCCTTATCGAGCCCCAGGCAATCGCAAGCGAGTGCTGGCAGCCGCGCGTCATTGAGGGTGAAGAAATGATATGCCGTCACGCCCCCTTGCGCGAGCGCACTTACTTGCTCGCAGACGAGCTCGCCCGCGAGCTTGAGCCGATCCTCGGGCTGCTCGAGCGCCTCGAACCGGCTTGCCATGGCCGCAGGCACCGTGGCGCCGCACATTCGGGCGAATTGCCGCATTTTGTCATAGTCGAGCACGGGCAAGATGCCAGGCACGACGGGCACCGCGATGCCGCGCGCCCGCACCCGCTCAAGAAAGCGCCAGTAGAGGTCGTTGTCGAAGAAGAATTGTGTGATGGCGCGGCTCGCGCCGCTCTCGCACTTCAAGGCCAGCATATCGATATCGGCCTCGAGTGTGGGGGCATCGGGGTGCTTTTCGGGATACGCCGCAACCGAAATCTCAAAGTCGCCGATCTGGCGAATGGCGGTGATGAAGGCGGGCGTCGAGCGAAAAAAGCCCGCTCCGCCATAGAGGTCGCGCCGCCCGCCCTTGGGCGGATCGCCCCGCAGCGCGACAACATGGCGGATGCCATTCTCGCGCAACCTACGGGCGTAGGTGGTGACCTCCCACATGGGGGTGGCGACGAATGTCAGGTGTGAGGCCGTCTCGATGCCGAACGTCCGGCTGAGATGGACGACCGCCTCGAGGGTGCCGGCGGACGTCGAGCCCCCCGCGCCGTAGGTGACAGTGACGAACCGCGGGCCGTAGTGCTTGAGCCGCTCCATGGCCGCATCGAGGCGCGCCCGCGCCTTCTCGGACCGGGGCGGGAAAAACTCGAAACTGACGTGCAGATTTTGGGGCAGATTCCGCGGCATTGCGACCATTGGCTCCCTGGCTGGACTTTTGCGGCCCCTCGCCAATGGGCGCCGGAGCCGGTATGACTATAGCGCCTCGGCGTACCAGAA
>WGBL01000441.1 GCA_015494375.1 Hyphomicrobiales bacterium
GACGCACACCGGCGCGCCGTGATCTCCGCACTCGCTCCGCTCCCCTGCCGCCAGCCTCCCCTGCCGCCAGCCGACGTCAACTGCGCGCGGCAGGCAGCCCGCGCGCCGCGAGTGCCTCGGCGATTTCCTCGAGAATCGCCGGATCGTCGATGGTGGCCGGCATCTTGTAGTCCTCGCCGTCGGCGATCTTGCGCATGGTGCCGCGCAGGATCTTGCCCGAGCGCGTCTTGGGCAGGCGCTTGACGGTGATCGCCGTCTTGAAGGCGGCAACGGGCCCAATGCGCGCGCGCACCATGGCAACCACCTCGCTCTCGATCTCGCTTTCGGGCCGCGCGACACCGGCATTGAGCACCAGAAAGCCCGCAGGCACCTGGCCTTTCAGACTGTCGGCAATGCCGATGACAGCGCATTCGGCAACATCCTTGTGCTCGGCGATTACCTCCTCCATGGCGCCCGTCGAGAGCCTATGGCCGGCCACGTTGATGATGTCGTCGGTGCGCGCCATGACATAGATATAACCGTCCTCGTCGATATAGCCGGCATCTGCAGTCTTGTAGTAGCCGGGAAACTCCGCGAGATAGCTTTCGCGAAAGCGGGCATCGTTCTGCCAGAGCGTGGGCAGGCAACCGGGCGGCAGCGGCAGCTTGACGACAATGGCGCCCGTCTCGCCGGCCGGCAGCTCCTTCTGCCCCTCATCGAGAATGCGCACATCGTAGCCCGGCATGGGCACACTCGGCGAGCCGTACTTCACCGGCAATGCCCCGAGCCCCACCGGATTGGCCGCAATCGCCCAGCCGGTTTCCGTCTGCCACCAGTGGTCGATCACCGGCACACCGAGATGGCGCTCGGCCCATTGGATGGTGTCGGGGTCGGCCCGCTCGCCTGCGAAGAAAAGCGTGCGGAAATGAGAGAGATCGTAGTTCCCGATGAACTGGCCCTCGGGATCCTCTTTCTTGATGGCGCGAAAGGCGGTGGGCGCCGTGAAAAGCGCGGCCACCTTGTGCTCGGCGATGACCCGCCAGAAGACGCCGGCATCGGGCGTGCCAACGGGCTTGCCTTCAAAGAGGACGGTCGTTGCGCCATGAAGGAGGGGTGCATAGACGATATAGGAATGGCCGACGACCCAACCGACGTCAGACGCCGCCCAATAGACCTCGCCGGGCTCGATGCCATAGATGTTCCGCATCGACCACTTGAGTGCCACCATGTGCCCGCCGTTGTCGCGGACGACACCTTTGGGCTGGCCGGTGGTGCCCGATGTGTAGAGGATATAGAGCGGATCCGTTGCGGCAAGCGGCACGCACTCGGCAGCCCGGCCGGCCGCCTTGGCGGCGGCGAGGCGCTCACTCCAGTCGTGGTCGCGCCCGGGCACAAGCTGCGCCTCCTCAATCGGCCGCTGATAGATGAGGCACTGCTGGGGTTTGTGTTGTGCTTGCGCAATCGCCTCGTCGAGCAAGGGCTTGTAGGCGACGATGCGGCCGGGCTCGATGCCGCACGAGGCGCTGAGCACGAGCTTGGGCTTGGCGTCGTCGATGCGCGTGGCGAGCTCTTTGGCGGCAAAGCCACCGAAGACGACCGAGTGGATGGCGCCGATGCGCGCGCACGCGAGCATGGCGATGACGGCCTCGGGGATCATCGGCATATAGATGATAACGCGATCACCCTTGCGGACCCCGAGGTCCTGGATAACGCCAGCGAGCACCGCCACCTCATCGCGCAACTGGGCGTATGTGTATTTCTCTTTCGTCTCGGTGACGGGGCTGTCGTAGATGAGGGCCGGTTGATCGGCGCGCGCGGGCAGGTGGCGATCGAGGCAATTGTAGGCGGTGTTGCAGATGCCGCCTGCGAACCAGCGGCCATATTGACCGGCATAGGGGTCAAACACCTTTTGCCACGGCTCAAACCAATCGATCTCGCGCGCCGCCTCGGCCCAGAAGCCTTCGGGGTCGGTTTGCCAGGCGCGGTAAACCTCGTGATAACGGCTCATGTGTTTCCTCCCTGGCGTGGCATCTGCGTGCTGCGCACCGCTCTCTGTGCAAAGCCCATTTGGGCCGGCCATGCGCCTGATGAACCCGCGGATGGTCAGCCGAGCCGCGCGACCGGCCCTCGCACGGGGGCAGCCATGCTCGGCGGGCTGTGCACCTCGGCAGAAGTGAAGCACTGTAGGGGGGCACGCGCAATTGGCAGAACGCTTAAGCGTCACTGACACAAAACTCACAAACGCTATTGCATGCGTCAGTTTGTCCGCTTATATTGGCTTTGCTCATGATCATCTCAACTCCGAGAGTGGGCCCCCGGGGTCCGCTCTTTTTGTTTGTTGCTTGGTTTGTTTGCCGATTGAGCGCCCGCATCACGCGCGCATTGCGGCTGGCGGAGCGGGGACCCTTGGGCCGTGTCAGCGGCCGTTGGAGGGGGCACCCGAGCCACGCATCTGGGATGCTCCTTGAACGGGCAATGGGCTGCCTACGCAACGGCCTATGAAACCACGAAAGGGGGCTTGCGAGGCGACAGTGCGGGAGCATTGGCGGCTCAATGATGAAAAAGAAGTTGGAAGATGAAACGGTGCGCGAAGAGCGAGGGATGATCGAGGAGTGCGCGAAGAGCGAGCGATGAACGAAGAGCGCGCAAGGAGCAAAGGATGATCGAAGAGCGCGCGAAGAGCGAAGAACGCTTTGTGCGCGAGAGCGGTCTTTCGGGAGAGCTGGCGGCCGTTGTCGAGCCGGTCATCGAGGCGCTCGGATTTCGGCTCGTACGCATCGTCGCTTCGGGGCGCGATGGCGGCACCTTGCAGATCATGGCCGAGCGCCCCGACGGTCATCTGAGCATCGACGATTGCGCCACCATCACCCGCGAGATCGTGCCGGTGCTCGATGTCTACAGCGGCGAGGTCCGCGAGCGCTATGCCATCGAGGTCTCCTCGCCGGGGCTCGACCGGCCGCTCGTGAGGCCGGGCGACTTCATGCGTCATCTCGGCTGCGAGGCCAAGGTGGAGCTCAAGGAGATGCGCGGCGGCCGCAAGCGACTTCGCGGGCGCATCGCGGGCGCCGACGAGACCGCGGTTCGGCTGGCGATCGTTACAGGCGATGGCGGCAGTGGGGGGCAGAACCAGAATGGGAACGAAAATCAGACTGAGCGCGAGAGCGAGAAAGAATGGTCAATCGCCTTTTCCGACATCGCCTCGGCCAAGCTCATGATCAGCGATGCGCTGCTCGATGCGGTGCCCCAGGAGCCGCACAAACGCAGCAGGCGGGGCGGCTCTTGAGGCCTTGGGCGCCCGCGAACAGCGCTTCTGTTGCCCTCGCATTGTTGAACTGAGATCATTGGGACTGAGAGCGACGACGGAGACGAAGGGATCAAGAAAAACGGAGAACAGGGCTAGATGGCACAGGCAGGCGTGAGCGCCAATCGGCTCGAGTTGTTGCAGATTGCCGACGCCGTGGCGCGGGAGAAATCCATCGAACGCGAGATCGTCATCTCGGCAATGGAGGATGCGATCCAGAAGGCGGCGAGGTCGCGCTATGGCGCGGAGAACGAGATCCGCGCCCGCATTGATCCCAAGACGGGCGAGATTCAGCTTGCGCGCCTGCTGGAGGTGGTCGAGGAGGTGGCCAACGAGGCCACCGAAATCAGCCTCGAGGAGGCCAAGGCGCGCAATCCCGAAGCCGCGATCGGCGACTATATCGCCGAGCCGCTGCCGCCCCTCGACTTCGGGCGTGTGGCGGCGCAGAACGCCAAGCAGGTGATTGTGCAAAAGGTGCGCGAGGCCGAGCGCGAGCGTCAGTACGAGGAGTTCAAGGATCGCGTGGGCGAGATCGTCAATGGCGTCGTCAAGCGCGAGGAGCATGGCCATGTGATCGTCGATCTCGGCCGCGGCGAGGGCATTGTCCGACGCGAGGAAAAGCTGCCGCACGAAAGCTACAACTACGGCGAGCGCATTCGCGCCCTCATTGCCGACGTGCGGCGCGAGCCGCGCGGGCCCCAGATCTTCCTCTCGCGCACTCGGCCCGAGTTCATGGCAAAGCTCTTTGCCCAGGAGGTTCCCGAGGTCTATGACGGGATCGTCGAGATCAAGTCGGTTGCGCGCGACCCGGGCAGCCGCGCCAAGATTGCCGTCATCTCGCATGATTCGTCGATTGATCCCGTGGGCGCCTGCGTCGGCATGCGCGGCCAGCGCGTGCAAGCGGTGGTGAGCGAGCTCCATGGCGAGAAAATCGACATCATCCAGTGGTCGCCCGATGCTGCCACCTTCATCGTCAACGCCCTGGCGCCCGCCGAGGTCGTCAAGGTGGTGCTCGACGAGGATGCCCAGCGCATCGAGGTGGTGGTGCCCGACGATCAGCAGAGCCTCGCCATCGGCCGGCGCGGGCAGAATGTGCGCCTCGCCTCGCAACTCACCGGCTGGGACATCGACATCCTCACTGAGGCCGGCGAGGCCGAGCGCCGGCAAAAGGAGTTCGTCGAACGCACCGAGGCGTTCATGGAATCGCTCGATGTCGATGAGGTGATCGCCCAGCTCCTGGTCTCGGAAGGCTTCAGCACCGTCGAGGAGGTCGCCTATGTGGACGTGAGCGAGGTTGCGAGCATTGAGGGCTTTGACGAGGACACCGCCAACGAGATTCAGATTCGCGCCCGCGAGTTTCTTGAAAGGCGTGAGCAGGAACGCGACGCACGCCGGCGCGAGCTCGGCGTCCAGGACGAGCTCGCCGAGGTGCCGGGGGTCGACTCCGCCATGCTGATCAGGTTCGGCGAGCACGGCATCAAGACGATCGAGGACCTCGGCGACTGCGCCACCGACGATCTCATCGGCTGGTATGAGCGCAAGGACGGCGAGCGCATTCATCATCCGGGCATTCTCGACGGCTTCGACATTTCCCGCGAGGAGGCCGAGGAGATGATCATGGCGGCCCGTGTCGGCGCCGGCTGGATCTCGATCGAGGACCTGACCGGCGGTGGCGGGCAAGTAGAGGCGGGCGAGGCCGGGCCTGAGGGTGCGGCTGATCAAGAGGGGGCAGCCGATCAAGAGGGTGCTGCCGACCAAGAGGGCGCGGCCAGTC
>WGBL01000442.1 GCA_015494375.1 Hyphomicrobiales bacterium
ACAAGCACGCCTTCGCTCCGCATTTCTATCCAGGGGCCCATGAACACCATGCCTCTGCGAGGTTCGGGGTTATGGGTCCCCGACAATCCCGCGGGGTCAGGACGGTGCAAGACGGCAACCGCCGCGGCCGCGGGATTTCGGGGACGACAACGGCTGGCATGCCGGCGACGTTGGCTCTGGTCGAGAGCGGGAAATGACGACGCCCGAGATGCCATTCGCTGCACGCCGGCGGTTTGGCTCCTCCGTTAGACGCGATAGAGGACGCGAAACTGGGGCGGTGTCGGCCTGACCATGGTCTGACCAGGCACCTGCATGATGGCGATGATGTCGCTTGCGGCAACACCACGCTCACGCAGGGCCGCATTGAGCTGATCGATGTCGGCCTCGATATAGAGCTCGCGCACCGTATCCGTGGTGTTCGAGAGCGGGGCGACGTGTGCTTGAGACATGACTTTTTCTCCGTTCCGGTTTCCCGAGCCTGCCGGGACGCACCCCCGCCGATGGGGCTGCGGGGGCCCATCCGACGCCATCTGCGCTGTCTAGGGCACCTACTCCGCCGCCCTAGCGCTCGGCAGATCGGCGGCGCTCAGCCCCATGCGGGTGGCGACGCCAATGCCATAGTCGGGGTCACACTGATAAAAGAGGCCCGCCTGGCGCTTGACGATCTCCATCGGCACCCCCTCCATCGCCTCGGCGATGTTGTCCATGAGGCGGTTCTGCTCCTCGGCGCTCATGAGACGGAAGAGTGCCCCGGCTTGGGAGAAGTCATCGTTGCCCTCGCGGTGATTGTAGCGGTCGGCATCGCCCGAGATGCGCAAGGGCGGCTCCTTGGCGCGCGGATCCTCGACCGGGCCGCCGAACGAGTTCGGCTCATAGAAGGCATCCGGGTTGCCTGTGGCGAGCCCGCCGTAGATGTTCATCTGCCCGTCCTTGTGATAGTGATGGACCGGGCAGCGCGGCCGGTTGACCGCCAGGCTCTCGTAGTGGGTGCCGAGGCGATAGCGGTGGGCGTCGGCATAGGAGAAGATGCGCGCCTGGAGCATCTTGTCGGGCGACCATGAGATGCCCGGCACGATGTTGGAGGGCGCAAAGGCCGCATTCTCGATCTCGGCGAAATAATTGTCCGGATTGCGGTTGAGTTCGAGCACACCGACGTCGATGCAAGGATAGTCGCCGTGCGGCCACACCTTTGTCAGGTCGAAGGGATTGTAAGGCGTCTTCTCGGCGTCCTTTTCGGGCATGATCTGAACCTGGAAGGTCCATTTCGGGAACTCGCCCCGCTCGATGGCGCCAAAGAGCGCCTCCTGGTAGCTCTCGCGGCTGCGTCCGATCACTTCCCGCGCCTCGGCGTTGGTGTGGAACTTGTGGCCCTGCTGGGTCTTGAAGTGGAACTTGACCCAATAGCGCTCGCCGGCCTCGTTCCAGAGTGAGTAGGTGTGCGAGCCGTAGCCGTTCATGTGCATGGGCGAGATCGGCAGGCCGCGATCGGACATGAGTATCGTCACCTGGTGGACACTCTCGGGTGAGAGCGACCAGAAGTCCCACATCGCCGTGTTCGAGCGCAGATTGGTGCGTGGATGGCGCTTCTGGGTGTGGATGAAATCCGGGAACTTGTAGGGATCGCGCACGAAAAAGACCGGCGTGTTGTTGCCAACGAGATCCCAGTTGCCTTCCTCGGTGTAGAACTTGAGCGCAAAGCCGCGCACGTCACGCTCGGCATCCGCCGCGCCGAGCTCGCCGGCAACGGTCGAGAAACGCGCCAGGACCGGCGTCTCGGTCCCCGGCTGCAAGACTTTGGCGCAGGTGTATTTCGAGATGTCGCCGGTGATCTTGAGGGTGCCGAAGGCGCCCCAACCCTTGGCGTGCACCGGGCGCTCGGGAATGCGCTCGCGATTCTGATGCGCGAGTTTCTCGATGAGCTGATAGTCCTGGAGCAGCAGCGGCCCACGTGCGCCGCTTGTCAACGCATTCTGATTGTCGGGCACCGGTGCGCCGGCCGTCGTCGTCAAGGTGGGTCGCTTGGACATGGGGGAACTCCTCGCTTTGTTGGTCGCACTTGTCTTCTCTTGCCTCGTGGCTGGACGGCGTTCTAGAAGCAGCGAACCATCAGGTCCAATCGTATTGCCTTGGCCTTCTCATAAGCTATTCTGATCAATCATGGTGACCCTCAAGCAACTGCGCTATTTCGAGGCGGTGGCGCGCCTTGGTCATTTCGGCCGTGCCGCCGATCACTGTGCCGTCACCCAGCCCGCTCTTTCGATGCAGATCCGCGAGCTCGAAAGCGCCCTCGGCACCACGCTCATTGAGCGCCGTCACAAGGCGGTTCAGCTCACCGAGAAGGGGCGCGAGGTGGCCCGGCGCGCGCGGCGCATCCTCGCCGAGGTCCAGGACTTGAGCGATTTTGCGCGCCAATCGGCGGGGCCGCTCGCGGGCCCCTTACGCCTTGGCGTGATCCCGTCGCTGGCGCCTTATGCGCTGCCGCCACTCCTGCCGGCGCTCCGCACCGCCTATCCGTCGCTCGATCTCCATATTCGCGAGACACAAACCGAGCCGCTCGTCGGCGAGCTGCTCGACGGCGATCTCGATCTTCTGTTTCTCGCCCTGCCGGTTGCGCATTCCGAGGTGGAGACGATTCGACTCTTCGAGGACCGATTTCTGCTTGCGGTTCCGGCCGATCGTCCGCCCAAGGGGCGCGTCAGGGCCACCCCCGAGCTGCTCGTGGGCGAGCGGCTCCTGCTTCTCGAGGAGGGGCATTGCCTGCGCGATCAGGCGCTTGCCTTCTGCTCGCTGCGCCAGATCGACGCCATCGACACCTTTGGTGCGACGAGCCTCTCGACCATTGTGCAGATGGTGGCGAACGGGCTCGGCATGACGCTCTTGCCCGAGATCAGCACCAAGCTGGAGGTGCGCGACGATCGTGTTCGGCTTATGCGGTTTTCCGAGCCCGAGCCGAGGCGCGTCATTGGCCTGGCCTGGCGGCGGACGAGCCCGCTCAAGCGCGACTTTGTCGAGTTCGGCAAGCTGATCACGGCAACGCTTGCGGCGCGCGAAGAGCCCGATTCCGCATGAGCGTCGGCGTGGCGGCGGTAGACAAGGAGCGAACGAGTCACGGTGGGCTGGCCAGCGACGAGTGGCGGTGGCCGCATGGTAAGGAGTGCCTGTCTCTTATACACATCTCCGAGC
>WGBL01000443.1 GCA_015494375.1 Hyphomicrobiales bacterium
AAGCTTGCCCGAGGGCGAAGCCCGAGGCCCGGGAGGGGGTCTTTGGGCCAAGCTTGCCCGAGGGCGAAGCCCGAGGCCCGGGAGGGGGTCTTTGGGCCAAGCTTGCCCGAGGGCGAAGCCCGAGGCCCGGGAGGGGGTCATTGCACAAAGCAATACTGGTTCGCAACTAGTTGAATGTACGATCAAATTCTCTCTTTCCACCCCCTCCCCGACCCTCCCCCTTCTAGGGGGAGGGAGCAATAAAACTGGCCGGTGGAGGAACCAACCAATCGCGGTTCAACGTTGCGCCGTACCGTGTCCCAAATGTGCGAGCCATCTGGAAACGGCGCAGAATCAATGCCATGCGCCATGTCCAGAAAAATCTACCGGACAGCAGTACGTTTGACGCGGCAATCCAGGGTGGCAAGCTCCGAGTTTGTCGCCCTGGAGCGCCCCGTCACGCCGGGTGGTGAGCGGAAGCAACCGTGTGCTTCGATGGCGTCGCTGCACCAGAGGGCGGCGGGCGCCAAAAGGTCTTGCCGAGTTGGGCCTGTCAAATGATCTTGGCGATCTCCTCGAAGCTGAAACGGGGCGAGCGGGGAAAGAGGCCCGCCGGATTGCCATAGCCGACACAGCAGAGGAAATTCGACTTCACGGTCGTGCCGGCGAAGAACTCGGCATCGACCGCCTCGTTGTCGAAGCCCGACATGGGCCCCGTATCGAGCCCCAGCGCCCGCGCCGCAATGATGAAATAGGCGCCCTGAAGCGTCGCGTTGCGAAAGGCCGTCGTCTTGATCAGCTCGTCGTTGCCTTCGAACCAGCTCTTGGCGTCATCGTGGGGAAAGAGCCGCGGAAGGTGCTCGTAAAAGGCATAGTCGGTGCCGATGATCGCACAGGCGGGCGCCGTCATCATCTTCTTGCGGTTGCCTTCCATGAGAAGCGGCTCGAGCCGCGCCTTGGCCTCTGGCGACTTGACAAAGATGATGCGCGCGGGGCTGCAGTTGGCGCTCGTCGGCCCGAGCTTCATGATCTCGACGATTTCCTTGAGCACCTCGTCAGGCACGTCGCGGTCCTGCCAGGCGTTGTGGCTGCGCGCCTCGAGGAAAATCTGTGCGAGCGCTTGGTCGTCGATCCGGCCGCTCATGTCGTCACTCCCCATCCTTCCCACGTTGGTTTCTGCGTCGTTGCTGCATCGCGCTGTTGCGTCGGCTCCGTTTGATTGTTGCATCGGGTGGGGCTAAGCGATAGCGCCGCCCCTTTTTGGCATCCGCCCTTCTTGGCACCTGCCTTCCTTGGCATCCGCGTTCTTGGCACCTGCCTTCTTTGGCATGGGCCTTCATTCGGCCTCTCCGGGCGTCACGGCCGGCGCCGTCTTGGCCGCTTGCGCGAGCCGCCCGCGCGCACCGCTCGGCTCCGGCAGATACCAGGCGAGTTTTTCACGAAGCGTCACCACCGTGCCGATGATGATCATCGCCGGCCCCTTGAGGTCCGCGTCAAGCACTTTCTCGGCGATGTCGGCGAGCGTTCCGGTGACCACTTTCTGATCCTTGCGTGTCCCCCGGTCGATTACCGCCACCGGCATCTCCCGATCGGCGCCACGCTCGATGAACGCCTCGGTCAACGCCTCGAGCATCGAAAGCCCCATGTATATCGCCACCGTCTGGCGCGGCTGCAAAAGCGTCTTCCAGTCAAGCTCGACGCGGCCGTCCTTGCCATGGCCGGTGACGAACACACATGCCTGGGCGTGGTCGCGGTGGGTGAGCGGAATGCCCGCATAGGCCGCACAACCGGCGGCCGCCGTAATCCCAGGCACCACCTGGAACGGTATGCCCTCGCTGGCAAGCGCCTCGATCTCCTCGCCGCCGCGCCCGAAAATGAACGGATCACCGCCCTTGAGGCGCAACACCCGCTTGCCGTCCTTGGCTAGTTCCACAAGCAGCTGGCTGATCTCGTGTTGCGGCAGGGTGTGTTTCCTGGGCAGCTTGCCGACGTCGATGCGCACCGCCTCGCGCCGCACCAGATCGAGTATGCGGTCACCGATGAGGCGATCATAGAGCACGACATCGGCGCGCTGCATGAGGCGCAGGGCACGGAAGGTGAGCAGATCAGGGTCGCCCGGCCCCGCACCGACAAGAAACACCTCGCCACGCCTTAGGTGTGAATTGTCATCGCCCGCCGCAGCGAGCTCGGAGCGGAACTCTTCGCGTGCGGCCGCTTCGTCACCGGCCATGAGCAGATCGGCCGTCGGCCCCTCTATGGTGCGTTCCCAGAAACGTCGGCGGGCGCCGGGCTCCTTCAATCGTGCCGCCACCTCATCGCGCAGGCTGCCGATGAATCCCGCCAGGCGACCGAAGGCCGAGGGGATGAGCGTTTCGAACCGTGCCTTGATGATGCGCGCCAGGATGGGCGAGGCGCCGCTTGACGAGATCGCCACCACGAGCGGTGAGCGATCGAGGATTGCGGGCATGATGAAGTCCGAGCGGGCAGCCGAGTTGGCGACATTGACGGGCACACCGGCGGCCCGCGCCAGCGCCTCGATGCGGCCATCGGCCTGCTCGTCCTCGTGGGCGGCGAAGACGAAGACGGCGCCCTCGAGGTCCTCGAGTGCCAGTTCGCGGGGGATATGACGAAGGCGGGGATGCGTAAGCAAGGACTCGCAGTCCGGGCCCGGCCGGCGCGCAAACAGCTCCACCCGCGCACCGGCCCGCAGCACCATCTCGGCGCGCCGCGCCGCAACGGTTCCGTCGCCCGCAACGAGCACCCGTTTGTCGCGGACGTTAAATGAGACCGGCAGATGGTCCATGGTTCAAATGCCTTCCAGGGCTCAAGCCGCCGGGATCGCACTTGCGCTCCGATGGCCAGGGAACGAAAGGTTTCGAAAGCACCAGAGGGGCGATGGGGCGGCCATCAGCGCTTGGCCCGCGCCGCCCAGTCCGACATCAACCGCGCGAGCTCCTCGACTGTGGCGGCATCGAGATTGACGATCGTTATCCGCCGGCCTTCCTTGATGGTGAGACGCAGCAGTTGCATGTCCTCGCCATAGAGCACGTCATGGAGCCGCAACTCCCGGCCATAGGGCGCATCAAGCTTGGCGATGGGGTGGACGGTCTCCTCGATCATGGTTTGTCTCCCCAGCGGTCGGGATACTTGTCGCCCCATTGAAAGGCGGCTTCGAGGCGGAGCTGCCAGTCCTTCGGTGTGTCGCGATAATCGGGCTTGATGTCGAACTCGAGAAACACCTCGCCGGCACTCCCCAGCGTCGCTACCAGCTTGCGCAATTCTTCGAAGGAATTGCAATCGGGGTTCTGGATGATGAGATCGCTCAGTTGCGCCATTTCTCGACCCTCCTTTCCTTTGTCACCTTGTATTTTATCTTGGTCGCTGCGTCTTGTGTTTTATCCCTCTATCGTTCCAATCACCGCCCCAGTCTCCGTCCGAATCTCGTACCGCTGTTTTTTCATAGCTTCGCATCGCAGGCGCAAGCCACACCAGGCCTGATCACCGCTCCTTCGCGGCTCTGTCTCACGTGCCTGCGATGCGATCGAGATAACGGGCGCGGAGATAAAGGCGCCCTCCGCCATCGCTGCGATCGACAAACCCGGCGCGGCTGTGGAGCACATTGTTGCACAAGATACCCTCGCCCGGGCGCAGCTTGTACTTGAATATAAGGGGCTCGTTCTCGCCTGCCAGCAGGCCGTTGAGATAGGCGACCGCACGCCGACATGCCGGATCATCCCGCCAGATGATATTGCGCCGGCGCGATGTGTAGCGCATTTGCAGTGCGCCGTCGCTTGCAAGCGAGAAGACGGGGCCCGTGCTGGCCGGCCGCTTGCCACCATCGGGCTCGACGCTCTCGGGGATCGTCATGGCCTCGGGGTGCATGAGGGCGCGGATGTGTGCCGGATCCTTGTCGCGCAAGCGGATATAGGCAAGCTCGGGGTCATAAAGGCCATTTTCGCCCCCTTCCGCGGCATCGCGAACGCAATGAAGGAGAAAGCCGCGAATGGTCGCGGATGGTGGGTTATAGTAGCCATCGGTGTGCCAGTTGAGCGGGCGATTGGTGTAGGGAATAAAGCCCGATTTGCCGGCCGCCTGCGAGACCTCGAGGGCCACAAGGCCGTCGTCCTCGCGGCTGCGGTGCGCCTCGATGCGCTCAAGCCCGAGCCGCGCCGCAAAACGCAAAAGAGCTGGGCGCAGGCGCTCGAGCGGCCAGTCGCGCGTATTTGTGCGGTAGATCGCCATGTTGCACTTTCGGGCGAGCGCCCGGATGGCCGCACAGGCGGGTGCGCTCGGCTCGGTGAGGTCGGAAATCTCCACCACGAGTGCTGAGGGATCCGTTGGATAGCGCTCAAGCTTGTTCTCTCGCCAGTGCCGGTAGGCCTCGGGCGCATTGAGATTGAAGGGGGAGCCGAGCCCCTTTTCAGTCTGTTCAGTCTGTGCGATTTCGTGTGCGGCTTCGTTTGACACCGGGATTGTTCTCCATGCCAGATCGGGTTGCAAAGACGCCGCTCAAACGTCACTCTAGCCTTGCTCAAACGCTGCTCAAACGTCGTTGCCATTTCACATCGGGCGCTTGAAAAATCGGTCTTTGGGCTCCCCTGATGTTGATTTTCTCCTGCGGCAGAATCGTCCTTCGCATATGCGAAGAAGCTGAGCGGTGCCTTTCTTCAGCAGACATTCAAGCGCGACACTTCGAGTTAGTCATTTGTTTTTCCAGCACAAAAATGCACAAATGCAAATCGCTGCCGAGCTGCGCGCAACCAACGACGGGGGCTCCTTCCGGCAAAGGCATTTTGCATCGCGCAATCAACGTTGAATATCAATCTCATATTGGAATATTCGTATTTTATGATATAAGACGGCGATGGCAAGTTTTGCCTGCCCTATATAGCGGCGCCCGGAGAGTTGTGGCTCTACGAACTTGTGCCGCGGCTACAGGCTTGTGCCGAGGCTTGGTGGGGAGCGGGTGTGCCGGGCGCGTCGGGTACGGCGGTGCTGTCGCGAGCAACGGCGGCGAGTGAGAAAAAAGAAGAGGGGGAAGAGGGGAGAGATATGCGGTCGGGTGGTGCGTTTTGCGATTGGGGCGCGTTTTATGATCGAGGCGCTTTTTGCGATTGAGGTGCATTTTGCGATTGGTTGGGGGTAATATAAATTAGGG